>CAJKFZ010000074.1 GCA_905199285.1 uncultured Ruminococcus sp. | reverse complement strand
AGATTGATGTTGTATCAACTATCCAATTATTTTCCTACTGATTAAAAATCATTATATTTATTCATTCTCTGGCTCTTCCAATCTGTGTATAGAAATGGGAATCCTGCTGTTGTGCTTGTCAATGCCGTGATATGATTTAATATTATACCGAAAACACAGAAATTCACCTGCCATATATCTGTTTTACCAATTCTTCTGTAATTCATGATTCTTTCATCTCATTTAACCTGTTTCGAATTGCAATAAGCGCTTTATCTGGCGAAATTATTCCCAATACCGCTGTTTCAATCGGACAATAACCTGTATTGTCACGATTGCAGATAGCTTCTACGAGCATATTGTAAGTAATGGGTATATTATGCTTTTGCAGCGTTTCAAGAGCTGATTTGCTGATAACGTTGGCATGGAGTTCCTTTACTTCAAGAAGTATGTACAGAAACGCAGCGCCGTTTCCGACAACTTTATCAGCGGCAGAATATTCTTTAAGGCTTTTACCCTCGTCAAGCCATTCAAGCAGCGGAGCAACACCACGTTTTTGACTGGTAATTATTTCATCATCATTGCAACAGACGCAGGTAAAGTCTGAACGATTCAGAAGATTTATGGTCTTTTCAAGATTATTCATTATCTGCCTCTGTAAGTCTGTATACAGCAAGCGGAATGATAACAAGCTGAAGAATAATTCCGAACAGACCTGCTATTACGCTTGTGAGTACTACAGCAGGATTTACTGTTGTATCGAAAACATAGAATCCAATTGCAATTGCTCCTGCTCTTATCAATCTGCCAGTAATCTGAGCAATCAGTACCTTTGCAATCACTGGTAATTTCACATTTCTGAGCAATCCGGAGCAAATTCCGTAGACACAAAGTTCTATCATCATAAATGAAAGCATGACGCTTGACGGCATACCGGTCAGTGCAAAACTTACAAGCGGACTTAAAAGACCTGCTATTCCTGCGGCATAAGGTCCGACAAGTAAGCCCATAAGAATAATCGGAAGGTGCATGGGCAAAAAAATTTCACCAAGAGAAGTACCCATTCCTGAAGCTGCTCCAATTACATGGACAATCTGCGGAAGTGCGACTGCTGAAACAAGAGCGATTAATGCACTGATTGTCTGCGTTTTTACTGAAAGTTTTTTACTTGTAATTGCTGTTGTCATAACATTGACCTCCTGAGTAAAATGTTTTTAAGTAAATATCAGATTCACCACAAATCCACACAGCAATGAAAAAAGCATGACATACAATATGTACAGTATGAAATTCTTAATTCCCAGAACGATTTTCAATGCACCAAGATTTGTGATTTTTGTAGATGGTCCTGTCAGCATAAACGATGCAGCAGAGCCAATATTCATGCCGGAATACAGCCATTGCTGTAAAAGCGGTATCGTTCCGCCTCCACAGGCATATAATGGAACACCGATCGTCGCCGCCATAAGCAATCCAAATCCCTCATTTTCAGAACCAAAAAGCCTTGCAAAATCATCGGCAGGAACATAACGCTGAAACAGTGCGGAAAGCAGAACCCCAAACAGAAAATATAATCCTGTAGCCTTGAAATTACGCCCGATATTCTGCAGCAGTCTGATGAATAAATTTGGATCTGTATCATGGCTTGTTCGTTCCTCGAATCCTTCAAAGTTGAAAAATGATCTTCCCTTGTAAACATAACGCAGTATCAGTCCCGCAGTAATGCCCATGATAAAACAAGTAATGATACGAACCGCAAGCACTTCCTTTCCAAGTGCCATACTGTAAATGATAAGCTGCGGATTCAACAGAATGGAACTCATCATAAACGCTGCAAGCCAATCATCTCTGATACCTTTTCTTGAAAAAGATGCAGCAAGTGGAATCGTTCCGTACATACAGAGCGGTGAAGCAATTCCCAGAATACTTGCGATGATAATTCCAAAAATGCCAAGCTTATGCTTTCCCATTTTCTGCACTGCACCATGAATCTTGTCCTTGACAAAAACCGAGATAACAGAACCCAGAACCATTCCAAGAATCCAGTACGGCAAAATCTGCCGAAGCTGCAAAATAAAATAGAACCAAATGTAGATAAATTCACGCTGTATAATTTCACTCATCTAAAATCACCAGCTGATATTCACGACTGCCCAGACCGATTTCTTCGGCGTGTTCCAGAACGTGCAGACCATTTCTGGATTCAATACGCTGAACCAGTGCCGCACCGTCCTCCGCACTATAAACAAGGTCAATACACGCCTGGTCAAGTGCAACAGGATCAGTTGATGCAAGTATACCAATATCGTGCATATCCGGCTCGGACGGATGACCGTCACAGTCACAGTCTACCGAAAGGCGATTCATCACATTGACATACACAATCCGATCGCCGTTTCCGAGATAGTCCGAAACAGATTTTCCTGCCTCTGCCATGGATTCCAGAAAAGCGTCCTGCTGACCGCCTCAGGCGTTTGTACGGCTTGTTCCGCCGCTATGTATCCAGCATTTCCCTTCAGAAGAGCCGAGACCGATGGAGATATTCTTGATGGCTCCCCCGAAGCCCGCCATCGCATGGCCTTTGAAGTGGGACAGCACCAGATAGGAATCATAATCAGCAAATGCTGCACCCACATAATTTTCCGTTAGAACAGAACCACCCTCTACAGGAAGTGTCATTGAACCGTTTTCATCGAGAATTTGAAAATCAGCAATCTCTGTAAAGCCATGATCCTCCGCTACCTGATAATGCATTGCAGTTGATGATCGTGAACCACCATAAGCCGTATTACATTCCACAATCGTTCCGTCTACATACTGCACTACGTCTTTAATCAGCTCAGGACGAAGATAGTTGCTTGCAGGCGGTTCGCCTGTACTAAGCTTGACAGCGGTATTTTCTCCCGGAGTCCATTCAAGTGCAAGGTAGGTATTCATCAAGCCTGATGATGAAATATCCTTTGTCATGTAAACAATCGGAATATCATAACGCACCATACTTTTAAGCAGTTCACGCCTCATAAGACATAAATCAAATGCATTCCATGAACCGTCACCGTCCAAATCATAGTCTTTTCCGCTTAAATCAGGTGTTTCTCTGACAAGAAGAAAATCCTGTAAATTACGTAGATCTTCTATTGTATATCGGGATTCAGATTCTGCCGCAGCCGCAGAAAGAGAAATAATATTATGATTTTCATACTTTGCGTCAAGATTTTCTGTTGATACCTGCTCCTGATACGGATTGTTACAGCCTGTCAGAAATGCAGCTGTACAAACCATCAATGCCTGTAAGATATGTTTGTTCATAGGTCACCGCCTTACTTTGCAAGAGACAGCGTAACTGTTACATCACCGTCACCCAAAATTTCCTTTAACTCCTCTTTCGTGATATTGTCAATCTTTCCAAGCCTTGTAAAAGTCCACGAATTCGTATCATAGTAGATCACAAACTGATTTCCCTGATACAATATCAGATCACCGAAGTCAGTATCGATTGGCTCATCATTTCTGGGTAAGCTCTGCGGAAGTGAACAGACCTTCTCAAATCTGTGGTAATCACTCATATTCAGTGTCAGTGGTTCATCTTTTAACAGTTCCGCAAGCGCTTCTGCAGAAGAATTATCAGCCAGTGTTGCTGTGAGGATATGACCATTCACTTCTACATTCATTTGTTTTTCCTCCGTTTTCAGCGGCAGACTGTCTATCCATTCGCTGACAGTTTCACGGGAAGCACTTGCAGAAAATCTCTTTCCTTCAAGCTGATTTCCAATTGGTACAAGATTTGCAATATTTCTTTCGCTCGTTCCGATACCGCTACTACCCGATGTGCAGAATGGAATGACCGTTTTATCCGAGAAATCGTAGCTTTCAAGGAATGTATCAATAATACGTGGTTCTTCTCCCCACCAGATCGGATAACCGAGATAAATCACATCATAGCTGTCAATTGATTCAATAGGTTCTGCAATTTCGGGACGTGCCATTTTGTCGTTCTGCTCCTGATTTGCACGGCATAAGGAGTTTGTATACGCAATATCATCATCGGTATAAGGCACAGCAGCTTCAATTACATAGCTGTCGGCATTCGTCAGCTCAATCAGGTATTCAGCGATTTTTTCAGTATTTCCTGTACGTGAGAAGTATACAACAAGTGTATCATTCTGATCATCCATCTGTTTCAGCACTTCACGCCTCATCAGGCACAAATCAAATGCATCCCACCGGTCATCGCCATTTAAATCATATGGCTTTCCGGACAAATCTTCTTCTGTCGGTCTTGCAAGCAGAAAATCCTGTAAATTTCGCACATCCTGAATCGTGTAAATCGGCTTTTCTTCTGTCTGATCTGCGGCTGTTGATATAGTCCCAGAAACAGCAATACTAATTCCAATGAATACCACTAATAATAGTAATGCTATCTTTTTCATTAATATCCCCCTTATAGTTTTCTGCCAAGTTCATAGGCGAGTTTCAGAAATTTTGAATGATGTGTCATTTCAAGTGTTCCGCAGCCCTTTCCAAGAATCATGCCCATATCTGTCAGATGGAGATACTTTACTAATGTTCTGTAATGTGACTCCAGCGATTCAAATGTCCAGTCGTCACTATTCCATGCTGCGGCAAGCAATACCGATTTCATATGCTTCTGCTGAATACTGCTGTTGAATGCACAAAAGCGATCAATCAGTGTTTTCAGTTGTGCAGACATTCCATAATAGTAAAGAGGCGTGACAAATACCAGCATATCCCCATTCAGAATGATTTGCCGTATTCTGTTCATATCATCGTTCTGCACACACGGTCCTTCGTAACCACAATAAATACAACCTGTGCATGGATGAATATCTGCATGAGCAGCATCAATCACCTGAACACTGTGACCGGCTTCCTCTGCGCCTTGAATAAAACACTTTGCCAAAAGATTTGATGAACCGTTCTTATTCGGACTTCCTTTCAATACAACGATCTTCATTCCCTTACCTGCTTTCCTATCGGATCATGAAATGCTTTCCAACCACTTTTTCAAGGTATCACGGGAGATGTTTCTGTTCAGCATTTTTCCTTCCTTAATTGTCGCATTAGGACAGCTAACCACCAGAGACTGCATGGTTTTTCCAAATCCGCTTCCGCCAGATGTAGCGAAAAGAATAATGGTTTTACCTGAAAAATCATAGCTTTCCAAAAAAGAGTTGATGATCGTAGGTGCAACATACCACCAAATTGGAAATCCCAGCAGAATTTTATCATAGGCAGCAATATCAGAATCCTTATCTGCCAGCTCCGGTCTGAAAGTTCGGTCATTCATTTCAATGGAGCTACGTGAATTCTTATCGTTCCAATTCAGATCTGCCTGTGTGTAGACTTTTGCAGGCTTGATCTCATACAGATCAGCTTCGGCTGCGTCTGCAAGATTCTTTGCCACTTGTGCAGTTGTTCCGCTTGCTGAAAAATAGGCTACTAATACTTTGCTCATAATATAATCCACCTTTCTTTTATTTCATCTCTTTTTCCCAATAGCGAATCACATTTACATCTGCCTCTGATGCAAGCTGTTCCATCGTCTTGATCTCATCAACAGTCAGCTTTATCGCTGCTGCCTTTGCCGCATCCTCCACATGATGCACCTTTGTTATACCGATAATGGGAAGCGTACCATTAGCGATTGCCCATGCAACAGAAAGCTGTGCGGTTTCTGCACCATGACAGTCAGCAATTTCTTTCAGACCGGCATTCAGCTTTTCAAGCTGCGGCTGCATAGGATTATAGGTATTTCCACGGTCAGAACCGGAGGGGAAACGGGAATGATTCTGAACCGTAAATATTTTCATTCCTTATGCCTGTAAGATTTCATTTGTCTGCTTGATTTCTGAAGGGCTGTGATTGGAAACACCAATTTTACCAATCTTTCCACCCTTTGTAAGAGGAATCAACTCTGTAATCCATTTTGAAGCACCGACAGAATTGTGAATCCAGTAGTAATTCATGAAATCCGTTCCAAGAAACTCTACACTGGTATCGAGCATATCAATGACAGTATTTGTTATTTTAATTTATCGTAATCCTCATCAGAAACCACTTCCAGCCATTCATTGCTTGTATCCTCGCCGTTTATCTCAATAGCAAGGTGTGAAAACCATGAATCCGGAGCAGCGCCGTGCCAGTGCTTGACATTGGCGGGAATGTTGATGCAGTCGCCGGGATTCATCTCAATGGCAGCTTTTCCCCATTCCTGATAATATCCACGACCGCCAACGCAGATCAGCATCTGACCGCCGCCGCTTTTCGCACGATGTATGTGCCAGTTGTTGCGGCAGGCAGGCTCGAAAGTCACATTGAAAATCGGTATCTGTGCCGTTGAAACGGGAGCTAAATAGCTCTGCCCCACAAAATACTGTGCAAATGCATCATTGGGTTCGCCGATTGGGAAAAAGATCGTATTTTGGTACTTGTCCTTTTCTGTCATGGCAGGCGTTTCCTCATTCCACACCTCTTTTGCAAGACGAAATACTGCCCAGCCCTTTGGCCAGCCAACGTACATCGTTGCATGGGTGATAATTGCAGCAATTTCTTCTTTGCTAACGCCGTTCGCCTTTGCATTCTGCAAGTGATGCATCAGCGATGTATCGGTAATTCCCGATGCCATCAGTGATACTACAGTAACAATACACTTCGTTTTTACATCTATTGTTTCTTCATTCCATACTTCCCCGAACAACACATCATCATTAAGATGTGCAAACATCGGTGCAAATGTTCCAAGCTGCTCTTTTCCTGCGGTCTGTACTATTTTCTTATTCATAATAATCTCCATTCTGCCTGTAAAGGCGTAATTAATTGATATTGTTTACTTTCAGCCACTCCTCTATTTCATCACTGTCATAAGAAGAATAAGTGACCTCTAATCCCTCTTTGATAACGCTATCAGGAGCTAATTTGGCAATGGCACTGATTGTCTGTCCAAAACGACCTCCACCCATAGAGCAGAACGGAACAATCGTCTTTCCGCTGAAATCGTCGTGCAACAGGAAACTGCGTACAGATGCAGGAATGGACGACCACCAGTTGCAGTAACCAAGAAGTATGGTATCATACTGTTCAATATCGGGATACTCTTTCAATTCCGGAACAGCTTCCGCACGCAGTTCGTCAAGTGCCTCGCCATACAGTACAGGACCGTTACTGCTGGAGGCATAAGGGGTTTTGCGTTCTAAACGGACAATGTCTGCACCACTCATTTCGTGAATTAAATTCGCCAGTCCTTCGGTGTTTCCTGTCTGGGAAAAGTAGACAATAAGTGTTTTGCCTGTTTTATGTTCCGCTTTGGCACTATATACACTTTTAACTTCTCCGTTATCCGTTACAGCGTTTCGTACTGGTCTCACGCCGATACTGTACAGTCCCACATCGGCAGGCTGAGCACCACGGTAAGCGGAGCGTATATGCTTCGGGTGGTCATTCCAACCGCCGCCTCTGACAACCTTAGCGTTGCCGCTTTCAGAACCGGTAGGGTTGGCAGTTGCCTGAGAATCATATTCATCATACCAATCCCATACCCACTCGGCAGCATTGCCGTGCAGAGGGATTTGCAAAATTTGTATCTGTTCAGGGACATTATAACCTTATCTTCCGTGAGGAGGAGCGTGAAATGGCAGTGCTGTGTGCGGAGGATAATATTGCTATGACTCCTTACAGTTCACTTGCAAGCGGACGACTTTCACGCAAACCAAATGAAACATCTAAACGTGCAGTAGAAGACAGTTACGCTAAATTCAAGTATGATGCAACAAAGGAGCAGGACGAAATTATTATCGGCAGAGTTGCAGAAATTCAATGCTCTGCCAAGATACTGCTCGCTCGTTCCAGATTGATAACCAATCGCTGTATCATAGAAATTGACACCAAGCTCCAGTCCACGTCTGATTATTTCACGGGAATGTTCCTCATCCAGCGTCCATGAATGCTGTCCATTCTGTGCATCGCCGAACCCCATACAGCCCATGCAGATACGGGACACATTTAAATCGGAACTGCCTAATTTCGTATATTTCATGGCCCTGCCTCCTTTTATCATTTCAGTTTAATAGCTTTTTCAGAAATGTATATGTGATATCGTAAATTGACATATACGTATAGTTTACATTTGCCTGTTTCATTGCTTCTTTTTGTTTTTCCGTTACAACAGTGTAGGGGTATATCCCAAACATAAACGGGAAAAAGGAATAGATAAAATCCTGTTTCTCCTGTTCTGTCATTTCAGTGAAGAACTTATCCAAGCAGTTTCTGACTTCTGCCAGCGACTGACCATAAGCGACTTTAAAATCTATCAGACGTTCAAGACGGCTGTTTTCTTCCATATCGTAATGATTCATGGACATGATTTTAAGCAGATTCTTCCGTTCTTCTAACGAACGTGCCAATGCGTCCGCAAATTCTGATGACGTCATTTTTTCATGCTCATTCTGCATCCGTTTCAGATCGCTGACCCACAACTCATACTCTCTTTGAAGGAGCGCAAGAAATATTTCTTCTTTTGTCTGAAAGTAATTATAAATGGAAGTTCGTGTAAAAGAAGTCGCATTCCCGATTTCCTTGATTGTAATTTCTTTAAAACTCATTGTCTTATATAACTCGGCACAGGCTGTAATGATCTCGTTTTTTCTTGCTTCTGTTAATTCCTTTGAACCTTTTGGCATTACGTCTTTCCTCTCTCATTATTATTTTTGCTCTTGGGTAAACATATTTTCCGAAACAGTTTTGACAGATAATGTGCTGCAAAGATAAAAGTTCCCATTAAAGCAAGATAATCTGCATAAAACCGCCACTTATTCTCGCCATAATCAAGAAAAACAAATTCTGTTTTCAGAAACAGATATGTTCCGAAGTCACGGTGAATCAATACATATACACCATAAACCGCAATCAACAGTCCCATGATAAAAAAGATGACTGTTCGCACTTCAGAAGACTTTTTCAATCCGGCAACTTTTTTGATCATGCTTATGATCATATTCCAATGCAGACCAATATGCAAACTCATCAGAATAATTCCCCAGTATGAACCAAGCAGATGCAATCGTCTGGCAAGAATCATATTTCCATTGAACGGCAGAAAGTCAAATACATAACGTGACATAGTAATGCCGCTGTACATAAGAGCAAGCATATCAAGGAAAACAAGAACATCGATTACAAGGATAAAGATACGAATCGGCGTGTACTTTCCCCGAAACAGGTTCTTATACCATGAGCCATTCAGAATATGATGTGCAATAAACAGTACAAACATCACTGCTCCGACCCACTCATGAGCATATTCACCCCAGAACTGATAGCCCATCACAAACAGCAGTCCCAGCGTCATAAGAATATCCACACTTATTTTTATGATTATTTTAGGTTTCATCACATTCCTCCTGCAATGCCGTTTGCTTCTAACCATACGCTGATGTCCTCGTCAAGCTCTGAACCTCCGGAATAGTGAATGGATAATGCTTCTCCCATTTCTGCATCAGGAACCAATTTAGCAATTGCAGTCAGACTCTGCCCGAATCGTCCGCCGCCATGACTACAGAACGGAATTATTGTTTTTTCAGAAAAATCATATTCTTCAAGGAATGAGGCTATTGGCATCGGGATTGATGCCCACCAGTTCGGATAACCGAGAATAACAATATCGTAGTCCTCCATATTTTCCACATGGGAAGCAAGTTCAGGTCTTGCCTGCTCGTTCTGATCCCGTTGTGCTTCATCAAGAACTGTATTATAATCAGTTGAGTAGGGATTGACAAGCGTGATTTCAAAAATATCCGCTCCAGTCTGATGTTGAATTTCTTCTGCAATTCCTTTGGTATTGCCACCCCATGAAAAATATGCAATCAGAATACTTTCATCGCTTCCGCCTTCGATTTGTGAGCTTACTGCGGATACACTTCCACTGACAGAAACAGCATTCAGCACAATGCGAATCCCGATATTGAAGCTGCCCTTATCTGCTGCCATGGCCGCACGATAAGCTGAACGCATATTTTTAGCGAAATCATTCCACCCTCCGCCACGATATACATGAAGCGTACCGGTATCCACACCTGTGGGATCAGTTTGCTCTTCCGGCATATATTCCCCGTAGTAGTCCCAGACCCATTCACTTACATTACCATGCATATTATAGAGTCCCCAATCATTCGGAGAAAAACTGCTGACTGCAACGGTTGTCTGACGATATTCACCCGGTTTTGTAGAAAGATTCCCTTGCGAAAAATAGTTGTCCTCAATCTCATACGGATAATGACCATAATAATTGGCTTCTTCAGCACTGATAGAAGTTTCGGTATTGAACGGCGTAACAGTACCGGCACGGCAGGCATATTCCCATTCAGCCTCCGTCGGCAGACGATAGCCGTCTGCACTGCGATTCCAGCTTACTTCCTGACCATCAATAGAATACACAGGTGTCAAACCATCTTTTTCACTGCGGGCATTGCAATAGGTTACAGCATCCAGCCATGAGATGTTTTCAACAGGCAAATCACTGCCCGAAAAGCTGCTTGGATTACTGCCCATGACCTCTTCATACTCCGCCTGAGAAACCTCATACTGACTCATATAAAAATTGCTGACTGTAACCGTATGCTGTGTTTCATCATCGGAGCGCCATGCCTCGGAATCCGGGCTTCCCATTTGAAAGCTGCCGCCCTCAATCAGCACAAAATGTTCTGGCACATGAACACGCATGGTTTCTGGCAGTTCTGATTCTGTCGGTGCGTTATGATTGCTCTCGCTATATGGTTCAGAAAATGTATCCGACTGACTGTCCGGTTTGCTCTGATCGCAGGCTGTCATCGAAAAAAGCAGAAAAAGCGACAGAATAAAAGCCAAATATCGTTTCATATCCATTCTCCTATTCTGCAAAATTGAAAGCCGTCAGCCACTCGGTTACTGCTTCACCGGGATTCTCTGCGGCTGAATCTCTGATATGCAGGCCTTCCGTTATTGTTGCATCAGGTTCCAGCGTCTCCATTGTATTGAGCGTCCCTGAAAAGCCACTGCCGCCACTGGTACAGAAAGGAGCAAGTGTTTTTCCCGACAGATCATATTCGTCAAAAAAACTGTAAACGATCATGGGCATATCACCCCACCAGTTGGGAAAGCCCAAATATATCACATCATAATCTGAGAAATTTTCAATCGTACCGGCAATTTCAGGCCGGGCATCATTCCGCTGTTCTTCCTGTGCGATATTCAGAAGTGTATTGTAATCATTCGTATAGGCTTCTGCCGGCTCTATCCGAAAAATGTCCGCACCGGTTTGACTTTGAATTTCCTTTGCAACTGTTTCCGTATTGCCGGACCATGAAAAATAAACAACCAGTTCGGAATTTTCAGGTTCTTCCATATCATCGGAAGATTCTTCGCTGATTTCAAATGATTCTTCCGTCATGGAAGAAGATTCAGGTTCATCTTGTTGTGATTCTGTCGTTTGATGCGAATTGTCAGAGGATTGAATGGAATCACTATTCACCTGCTGTTCTTCGTTACTTTTACC
>CAJKFZ010000073.1 GCA_905199285.1 uncultured Ruminococcus sp. | reverse complement strand
CTCTTAGAAAAGCATTATCAAAAATTGTGAAACGAGTACAACTGAAATAAGTGCAACAGGATATGTTGCTGCGTAAGCTGAAGCAACGTTTTCGGTTCCGGATGTACTGATGAGAGTACCAAGTGCCGGAGTTGAGGTCATACCTCCTGTGAGCGAGCCAAGATTGTTGAACAGACTGAGTTTGAGGACATATTTCGCAAAAAGGAATCCGAGAATCATCGGAACAAGAGTCATAATGATTCCATAAATAAAGTAAATAGCATCAAAATACTGAACAAATTTTGCTCCGCCTGCAACACCTGCGCCTATGAGGAAGAACATCAGCCCAAGTTCACGGAAAACTTTAAGGGTTGAATCCTTAGGCATTATAGAAATTTTTCCGCATCTTCCGAAATGTCCGAATATCAGAGAAACAAGCAGACATCCTCCCGTTGTTGAGAGAGAAAAGTTCTTGAACTTGAATGAACCTATTACAATACCTATAACAGCGGCAAGAGCGAACGGCATAATTCCGAAATCGTCCATTTCAATAAGCTTTCCATTATACGCTTTTTTTCCTGATTTTGAATCGGCAACTACGAGCTTTTCACGTTCAGCTTTCATATCAGCTTTAAGAATCTTCGGGATGATCTGAACAAAAAGAACAACTCCGATAACTCCAAAAATATAAGCGATAGCGTAACCTACCGAAACAATGCTCTGAAGATCTTCTGTTCCTACAGCATCTTTTGCGGCTGAGAATCCGGGAGTGCTTGTGAGAGCACCGGATAAAATTCCTGTAAGCATTGCCGTAAATTCGTCATTTGAAAGATCGGTGAAGTTTCTGCCGACAAATATACATCCTGCGCAGGCGAGTCCGCCGCTTAAAATTATTATAACAGCAAGCACAACGTACGACTTGAAATTTTTCTTAAAATTACCAAAAAAGTTTGGTCCGGCAATAAAGCCTACTGCGGTAACAAAAAGAATAAGTCCAAGATTATCTACAATTTTCAGCGCATTGGTCACAAAATCCGTATTGATCTCATTGGACAGGTCTTTATAGAAAATGCAGCCGTAAATAAGTGCAACTATAAAAACTCCGGCCGTTCCAAGAGATACTCCTTTGATGGTGATTCTTCCTAATATATAGCCCAAAGCTGCAATTGCAATTACTGAAACCATAAGGAAAGAAACACCGTGAATCGAAAGGATTCCGTTAAAAAATTCCATTTTTTATCACTCAGCTTTCTTTTATACAAATTTGTGGGACGCTTTTTCAGAGCGTCCCATTAATTCATTTAATTGTTTTTTTATTTTGACTTTCTTGCATAATGCGGAAGGAGCATTGGTGATGCAGTTTCATTCTGAATTCCTGCCTCTGCAAGTTCCTTGTTGAATTTATCAACATGAGCAAGTGTGAGTTTTTCAGGAACAGCTGTTTCCTTTGCCTTTGCAGCAGCGTAAATTCCAGCATTTCTGCCAAATACAATAACATCCAGGAGTGAATTTCCCATAAGTCTGTTTCTGCCGTGGATACCTCCGGCAACCTCTCCGGCTGCATAAAGATTCTCAACGCCTGTAGCACAGTCGTCAGAAATATCAAGTCCGCCGTTCTGATAATGGAGAGTCGGATATACCAGAATTGGTTCCTTACGGATATCAATTCCGTATTTACCGAACATTCTCATCATTGCAGGGATTCTTTTTTCAATAGTTCCCTCCCCGTTCTT
Source organism: uncultured Ruminococcus sp. (assembly GCA_905199285.1). Taxonomy (GTDB): domain Bacteria; phylum Bacillota; class Clostridia; order Oscillospirales; family Ruminococcaceae; genus Ruminococcus. The sequence goes on along the minus strand of CAJKFZ010000073.1, from coordinate 9,911 downwards.
ATATTCGATCATAGGAGTATCGAGCCATACTGCCTTACCGAGAGATGTTTCAATACCCTTGTCTCTTGCAGTACACTCACGAATGATAGAAGCTGCTGTTACATCACGAGTCTCAAGTGGATGCATAAATACTTCGCCGTCGATATTAACAAGCTTTGCGCCGAGTGAACGAACTTTTTCAGTTACAAGAGCACCGAAGATCTGCTCCGGATAGCCTGTTCCTGTAGGATGATACTGGAGGGTATCAGCATAAAGAAGCTTTGCGCCAACTCTGTAGCCAAGGATAAGACCGTCAGCTGTTGCACCGTAGTGGTTTGAAGTCGGAAAGCCCTGATAGTGAAGACGTCCTGCACCGCCTGTTGCGATGATAACTGTTTTAGCTCTTGCAACAAGAAGCTCCTTTGTTTCCATGTTCATAAGAACAGCGCCGGCAGCCTTTCCGTTTTCATCAAGAATGATCTCAACTGCAGCTGTAAAATCAACTACAGGAATTCCTCTGTTAAGAACCTCGTCACGAAGAGTTCTCATGATCTCTGCACCGGAATAATCCTTAGCGGCGTGCATTCTCTTTCTGGATGTACCGCCGCCATGAGTTGTAACCATAGTTCCGTCAGCTTCTTTATCAAACTCAACACCAAGCTTATTGAGCCACTGAATTGCCTCGGGAGCTTTAGTAACAAGCTTCTTGACAAGCTCAGGTTTAGCAGCAAAATGTCCGCCGCCGAATGCATCGAGGTAATGAATAGCCGGAGAATCGTTCGGCTTGTCAGCAGCCTGAATACCACCCTCTGCCATCATTGTGTTTGCATCGCCAATACGAAGCTTTGTAACGATCATTGCCTTTGCTCCTGCTTCATCAGCTTCGATAGCAGCAGATGCACCTGCACCGCCGCCGCCGATAATAAGAACATCGGTATCGTAATCAGGGTTGCTTAAATCAACGTCTGATGCACTGATTCTGCTTTTGCCCTGAAGAAGCTCTGCAAGCTGAGTAGGAACCTTATCGCCCTTGTTTACGCCTGCTGAAAGCACTGTGAACTCATCCTGCTTATAATCAGGGTGAAATGTTGCAAGAAGGGTATCCTTTTCTTCTGCTGTCATTCTTCTTGGCTCAAGACTTGCATTTTCAGCTCTTTTTTCAGCAACAACCTTTGCAAGCTCGTTCAGCTTTTCGATTTTATACATATCAATACTCCTCCTTACTTTTCGATCTCACGGGAATTATACAGGTCTTTAACTTCCTGTATATTATCAACCGACTTAGCCATAAGCTCTGCGATCTTTTCGTCAAAGATACCTTCGTTGATCTCTTTTACACGATCAGCAAGGTGCTCGCATTCAGGAGCGATATATTTACCGTTAAGTCTTCTTGCAAGCATAGCTACCTGCGGATGAGAAATTCCGGCAGGACAGCGTGAAGAACATACTCCGCACATTACGCAGTCGAAAGACTCCTCTGCGCACTTATCGTACTCGCCTCTCTGAGCGTATGCAATATACTGCATAACGTTAAGTTCCTGAGTACAAGCCTTTGTGCAGGCATTACAGCCGATACAGCAGTAAATTTCCGGATAGAGCTGCATCATTATCTGCTCTGTAGGCTTGATTTCATTTATGTTGTAAACCTGCTTTACAAGCGGGAAGAAAGGAAGTGTAGCAACATACATTCCGTCCTGAACTTCTGTCTGACAAGCGAGACAGGCATGAAGCTCCTGCTTATCCTTCATTCTGTAAATTGTTGCACAAGCTCCGCAGAAACCGTTGCGGCAGCCGCAGCCTCTTACAAGCTCATAGCCTGCATATTCCATAGCTGTCATTATTGTAAGACCTGCCGGCACCTGATATTTTTTGCCGAACAGATAAACATTTACCATATTTTCCATGCTTAGATGCTCCTTTTTAATATTCGTCAGGCAGTTCGCCCAGTTCGTCAAAACGGAAAACAGGACCGTCCTTGCAGACATACTTATTTCCGATATTGCAGCGTCCGCACTTGCCGACTCCGCATTTCATGCGAAGCTCCATAGTTGTATAAACCTGAGTTTCAGTGAAACCAAGTTCTTTAAGACCGTTAAGTGTGAACTTAATCATGATCGGAGGTCCGCAAATAAGGACAGTTTTGTTTAAGGATGGATTAAGCTCCTTTACATAATTCGGAACGAATCCAACGTGACCGTCCCATCCTTCCTGTTCTCTGTCTATAGTGAGATTTACTTCGATTCCGTCGTCGGTCATCCATTCATCAATGATCTCTTTGTAATCAACCAAATCATCCACAGAACGGGAACCGTAAACTATCTGAACGTCACCGTAGTTTGCTCTGTTATCACGAACATAATTTATTACCGAACGGAGCGGAGCAAGACCGATTCCTCCGGCGATAAACAGAAGATCCTTGCCTTTCAGCTCTGTTTCCACAGGGAAAGCATTACCGTAAGGTCCTCTTATAGTGATCTGCTGTCCAACATCCATAGCGTGAAGCCAATTTGTAAGACAGCCGCATTTTTTGATGCTGAATTCCATAAATTCCTTATTTGTAGGAGAGGAAGTTATCGAAAACATAGCCTCGCCTACTCCGGGAATAGAAAGCATTGCGCACTGACCGGGCATATGCTCGAAAACTTTTCCGCCGACTGTTCCGTCTGCGCTTATTGCGTTGACTCTGAAAGTCTTTACATCGGGAGTATCAATTCTGATATCAGTAACGACTCCGATATGCGGGATTAATGTATCATTAGCGTTCATTACTTAACCTCCAATGCTTTCATTACCTTAACGATATTCATTGAAATAGGACACTTTGAAAGACATCTTCCGCATCCTACGCATCCAAATTCGCCGTTGTTGTTTGCCGGGAAATATACAAGCTTATGCATAAATCTCTGACGGAAACGTTCAAGCTGAGAAATTCTTGGATTTCCGTGAGCCATTTTTGTAAAATCAGAATACATACATGAATCCCAGCAGCGGAAACGCTTTATGCCGTTTCCTGTATTGAAATCCTTTATATCATAGCACTGACAGGTCGGGCAGACGAATGTACAGGTTCCGCATCCGATACAGCTCTCTGAAAGCTCAGCCCACTTTTCAGACTTAAAATATTCATTAAGCTTGTCGCCGCCGAACGAATCTGTTGAAAGATTTGAAAGAGGAAGAAGCGAGAGGATTCTTTTTGTTTCAGCCTTAACGTTTTCAAGGCTTGAAGCGTCTCCGTCTTCAAGGAGAGAAGCGATGGAATCGACAAATGCTTTTCCTTTTTCTGTATTTGCCTCAAAGTATATATAACTTTCGTCATTCCAGCAGGAAACGTCTCCTTCCGGAGCAGTCGGATCAATTCCGAAAGCTGAACAGAAGCAGGTCTCAGCCGGACGTGTACAAGCCATTGAAACTACAACGCCGTGATCACGTCTGTTTTTATAGAAACTGTCCACCGGATCAGCAAGATAAACTTTATCGAGAATTGAGAAACTTCTTGCATCACAGGCACGAACACCGAAAATCACGAAATCTTCAGATTCTTCACGAATATCGTTTACTTCGATCTGCTTGCCTTCCATTTTAAATTCAACAAGATTCTCTGTCTGAGGGAAGAAGAAATCCTTTGCACTTCTGACAGTGTTAAGGGAATTGCTCATTTTCATTCCGCTCTCATATTTTTTATATTCAGCAGCTCCGTCCTCACGGTCAACAGGAATATAAAGAGTCTGTTTTTCAGCAATTGCATCAAAAAGGCTGTCTATTTTATCAATCGCAATTCTGAGCATTATTCGACACCCCTTTCGTGAACAATACTTGCTTCGCAGTCATCTGTAGTATAAGCATTGAGAGGAGCTTTTGTTGTAGTATCCTCGCCTGCCTGATATTCGCCGTAAAGCGAATTGATATCCTTAATAAATTTTCTGTTAAGGAGATGAAGAGGAATATTCTGAGGACAAACTCTTGAGCATTCGCCGCAGTCTGTACATCTTCCGGCAACGTGGAATGCACGGATAATGTGGAACATATTCTCCTCAAAGCTATTTGAAGCAGCTTTATTTTCAATTCCTGAATCAGGGTTATCAAATACGCACTTTTCACAGGTGCAAGCCGGACAGACGTTGCGGCAGGCATTGCAGCGTATACATTTAGAAAGTTCGGCTCTCCAGAAATCATAGCGCTCCTGAGCTGTCATATTCTCGAGTTTTTCAACCATATCGAAGCGGTTGGATTCAAGAACATCGCCGTCCTCGCCGATAAGTTCATCATAAGTAACGTGCTTTTTGCTCTTGCAGGATGCACACTTATCGCTTATAGCTTCATAGAAAGGCATTGTCTGCTCGCCGTAAACTGTTTCGATTTTCAAAGTATAGTTCTCATTCTTGATTCCTGTGATACCTGTGATTCCCTTTGCCTTTATCTTGTCAGCATCAAGCTTAGGACCGCCGGGAATTCCCACAACATAAATGTTGTCACGATTAACTCTGTGCTCTTTTGTGAGCTGATTAAGGCTGTATGTATCGCAGGGTTTGAGGAAAGCGAGGATCTTGCCCTCTTTTTTGCTTTCTTTAACAAGGTATTTTGAAACGTTTGCAGCGGTAAATTCATCGTAAACGAAATCAGCGTCAAGCTCCTCCGCTGTTTCAAAAATTGCCGGAGTAATATCGTATACGAATTCGCCCTTTTTCCAGCCGATCACACGATTCACTGTTCCGTCAGCCAGAAGCTGCTTTGCTTTATTGATCATTGCTTCTTGCATCGTAAATCCTCCAATCTGCGGTTAGGTCCGAGCTTTTTAACAGCTTCGGTAAACTCGTTCATAGTTGCTGCGAATTTTGCTCCTTCAGCAGCAGAAACCCATTCAACTCTTGTACGGTCACGCTCGATTCCAAGGTAATCAAGCATACTGAAAAGAAGAGTCATTCTGCGGCGTGTAAAGTAATTTCCTGAAGTATAGTGGCAGTCTCCGGGATGACAGCCGCAGAGAATAACTCCGTCAGCGCCTCTCTGGAAAGCACGAAGAATAAACATAGGATTTACACGGCATGAACATGGAACTCTTATGATTTTAACATTTGTCGGGTAATTAAGTCTGTTTGTGCCTGAAAGATCAGCTCCTGCATAGGAACACCAGTTACAGCAGAATGCAACGATCAGCGGCTGAAATTCTTTATTATCATTTACTTGCATATTGCGTCTACCTCCGCCATAATCTGACTGTTAGAGAAGCCGTTAAGATCCATAGCTCCTGATGGACAAGCTACCGTACAAGCTCCGCATCCCTGACAAACAGCAGGATTAACGCTTGCAACTCTGCGTATTGCAGTTGTACGGTCGGGCATTCTGAATTCCTTATCCTCATATGTGATAGCTCCGTATGGGCAAACCTTTTCACAAGAAGAACATCCATTGCACATAAGCTCGTTTGAATGAGCAACACATGGATTGCAGGTAATACTGTTTTTACAGAGAAGTCCGATAGCCTTTGCAGCAGCGGCGCTTGCCTGAGCAACAGTTTCAGGAATATCCTTTGGTCCCTGACAAGCTCCGGAAAGGAAAATACCGGCTGTTGCACTTTCAACAGGACGAAGCTTTGGATGAGCTTCCGTGAAGAAATCGTTTGTATCCATCTGTGTTGTGAGCATTGTTGCGAGCGGACGAGCTGTTTTGTCTGGCTCGATAGCTGCTGCGAGAACTACCATATCAGCGTCGATATGAAGCTGTTCATTGGAAAGCAGATCGGATGCCTGAACGTCAAGTTTTCCGTCTGACTTAGGAGTTACCTTGCCGACCATTCCCTTAACATAGTGAACATTGTACTGCTCAACGGCTCTTCTGTAGAATTCATCGAAATTCTTTCCGGGAGTACGAACGTCTATATAGAAAACATAAACCTCTGTATCCGGATATTTCTCACGGATGAGCATTGCGTGCTTTGCCGTATACATACAGCAGATCTTAGAGCAGTAGGGCTTACCCTTGCTGTCGTCGCATCTTGAACCGACACACTGTACAAAAACGATAGTATGCGGATGAGTTTTATCAGAAGGACGAAGAAGTGTTCCGCCATTAGGACCTGCGGCATTCATAAGTCTCTCAAGCTCAAGAGAAGTAACTACGTCAGGACTCTGTGAATATGCAAATTCCTCGTATTTATCAAGTTTTATAGGATTGAATCCGGTTGCAACAACAATTGCACCATATTTTTCTTCAATAAACTTATCCTGCTGTTTATAATCGATAGCTCCGGCAGAACAGATCTTTGAGCAGACTCCGCATTTTCCTGTTTTAAGCATCATACAGTAGTTCGGGTCGATTGTAGCAACCTTCGGAACTGCCTGTGCGAAAGGAATATAGACTGCTCTTCTGGTATCAAGTCCCATATTGAATTCATTAGGAACTTTCTTCATCGGACACTTTTCTGTACAAAGTCCGCATCCGGTACATTTAGTTTCGTCAACGTAACGAGCCTTCTTCTTTATCGTAACGCTGAAGTTACCGACAAATCCCTTGACATCCGAAACTTCGCTGAAAGAGTGGATATGTATCTTTTCATTCTGTGAGCATTCAACCATTTTAGGTGTAAGAATACAAGCAGCACAGTCAAGAGTCGGGAAAGTTTTATCGATCTGAGCCATTTTACCGCCGATAGTCGGTTCTTTCTCTACGATATCAACCTCAAAGCCTGCCTCAGCAATATCAAGCGCAGTCTGGATTCCGGCGATTCCTCCGCCGATAACAAGTGCTCTTTTAACAACAGGACTCTCTCCTGCTGTAAGAGGAGCGTTGAGATGAACCTTTGCAATAGCAGCTCTTCCAAGGATTACAGCCTTTTCAGTCGCTGTAGCTATATCCTTATGAATCCATGAACACTGCTCACGAATGTTTGCAATTTCAACAAGATACGGATTCAGTCCGGCAGCAGCAGCAGCCTTTCTGAATGTATTTTCGTGCATTCTCGGCGAACATGAACAGATAACAACGCCTGAAAGATTATGTTCTTTTATAGCGTCTTTAACGAGATTCTGTCCGGATTCCGAACACATATACTGATAATCCTGGGAGATAACGACACCAGGTTCATGTCCAAGAGCTTCTGCAACAGCCTTAACATCTATCGTAGCTGCGATATTTGTACCGCAGTGACAGACAAAAACACCTATTCTTTGCATAGTATTATCTCCTCCTTACTTAGTGTATTTTCTGAATGCTGTAACGATAGCCTGCTGCGGCAGATCATCATCGAGCATAGCCGGGATCTGATCCGGTATAAGGTGATTATTCCCCTGCTGACGAACTGCTGCAAGACGAACAGCTTCAACGACCTTTGCCGGCTCGACATTTCTCGGACATCTTTCAACGCAGGCAAAGCAGGTCAGACACTTGTAAAGCGACTTTGAATTCATAAGCTTTTCAATATCGCCTTTTTCAACCATATATACAAACTGATGCGGATGATATTCCATCTCGTCATACGAAGGGCAAGTTCCGGAGCATTTTCCGCAGCGCATACATTTAAGAACGTTAACGCCGCTTGTTCTGAGAACCTGTTCCTGAAGATTCTTATTCATTATTTGCCTCCTTTAAGCCAAGAGCCTCGGCAAGAAGTTCTGTAAAGTAGTAAACAGGAAGTGAAGAACCGGAATTCTTCTTTAAATTATAAAGACAGAGCGGACAAGCTGTTATTATCATATCAGCTCCCTGATCTTCGGCGCTGTTCATAACTGCGCTGCTTCTTTTGGCAGCCTGAGCCTTATCTTCCATTGTTATGTATCCGCCGCAGCATTCGTTTCTCTGAGCGTAAATAACCGGAGTTCCGCCGATAGCCTTGATGAAATCTTCCATTATAGTAGGATTTTCAGGATCGTCCATAGCAAGAGCTTTAGATGGACGAAGAAGCAGACAGCCGTAATATGCAGCTATCTTTTTGCCCTTGAACGGATTTACAACCTTTTGTGCAAGATTATCAAATCCAACAACATCACGGAGCATTTCAAGATAGTGATAAACGGTAGTTTCGCCGTTATAAGGCTCGTCAAGCTTAAGATAATTGTTTATCTTGAAAGCCATCTGCTCATCACGGGAAATATCGTAATTTGTCTGTTTTATTACATTGTGACAAGCTGAACAGACCGTTACAAGAGGTCTGCCGAGTTCCTTTGCCGCATTAAGAGTTCTTACAGCGGAAAGCTTTGTTGCGTTTTCGTTAGTTGCGGTCGTATAAGCACCTCCGCAGCACTGCCAGTCAGACGGCTCTTCAAGAATGATTCCAAGAGCCTCGGCAGAAGACCTTGCATATGCGTCAAGATCTTTAGCCTTAGTTCTGAGCGTACAGCCGGGATAATATGTGAAAGTATTCATAAGTACGCTTCCTTTCATGTGAATATCTTAAAATCTGTAGCAATAAGATGATACATAATCATCTGTTGTTAAAGATTTTTAAACCATTTCTTCGGGATGGAAAACCTCGTCAAACTTCTCCTCGCTGAGGAATCCAAGCTCAACGCAGGCTTCTTTAAGGGAAATATTATCCTTAAATGCTTTTTTTGCTGTCTTCGCAGCATTCTCGTATCCGATATATGGATTAAGAGCTGTAACCAGCATAAGAGAGTTATGAAGATTATGGTGCATTTTTTCTTTGTTAGCCTTGATTCCTACAGCACAGTTTTTGTTGAAGGAAAGTATAGACTCAGAAAGAAGTCTTGCGGACTGAAGGAAATTATATGCACATACAGGCATAAACACATTAAGTTCAAAATTTCCCTGTGAAGCAGCCATACCAACCGCAACATCGTTACCCATTACCTGTACGGCAACCATAGTAACCTGTTCGCACTGAGTCGGGTTGACCTTACCTGGCATGATCGAAGAACCCGGTTCGTTTTCGGGAATAAAAATTTCTCCAAGACCGTCACGAGGACCTGATGCAAGCCATCTTACATCGTTCGCTATCTTCATCATATCAGCTGCAAGCGCCTTGAGAGCGCCATGTGCAAATACGATCTCGTCTTTTGAAGTAAGAGAGTGGAACTTATTAGGAGCAGTAACGAAATTCTTTCCTGTAAGCTCGCTTATAGCCTCTGCTGCCTTTTCAGCGAATCCCTTAGGAGCGTTAAGACCTGTTCCAACGGCTGTTCCGCCGAGAGCCAGTTCTTTAAGCTCTTCGCATGATGAAAGTATCATTTTTCTGTCTTTTTCCAGAGAAGCTCTCCAACCGCTTATTTCCTGGGAAAATTTAATAGGAGTAGCATCTTGAAGATGAGTACGTCCGCTTTTAACAATACCTTCATTTTCCTCTTCAAGTCTCTTAAATGTATCAATAAGAGTATCAACAGCAGGAATAACCTTATCCTCAAGTGCAATAACAGCCGCAATATGCATAGCAGTCGGGAACGTATCATTAGAGGACTGACTCATATTTATATCATCATTAGGATGAAGAAGCTTTGCTCCGGCAATTTCATTTCCACGGTTGGCAATAACCTCATTAGCGTTCATATTAGACTGTGTACCGCTTCCAGTCTGCCATACAACAAGAGGAAAATGCTCGTTAAGAGAGCCGCTTATAACCTCGTCGCATGCCTTTGAAATGGCTGAAAGCTTTTCATCAGTCATTTTTTCAGGTTTAACACTGTGATTAGCGACAGCAGCCGCTTTTTTCAGAATTCCGAATGCATGAGTAATTTCTCTTGGCATTGTTTCAATTCCTACACCGATAAGAAAATTTTCGTGGCTTCGCTCTGTCTGAGCTGCCCAATACTTATCAGCAGGAACTTTAACTTCGCCCATAGAATCGTGTTCGATACGGTATTCCATTGTAATATCCACTCCCAAAATTGTTTATTCTGTAAAAATCGCTTAATTGATTTTCAGCATTTTACTACATAATATAAGTATATCAGCAAGACCGGATAATTTCAAATTCAGTTTAAGAA
>CAJKFZ010000072.1 GCA_905199285.1 uncultured Ruminococcus sp. | reverse complement strand
CGTTCCCGCTGATATGCTCGGCGATGTTAATACGATTTCTGTCGTTTTGGGGTGAATCGAAAAATATTAAACTATTGAAATAATATGTTCAATGTCAGATGAATTGTAAGGGAGAGTGGGTTTTATGAATGAAATCAAGTGCCCTAATTGCGGACAATTATTTACTGTGGATGAAGCTGGCTTTTCAGCAATTCTTAGTCAGGTTCGCACTAAGGAATTCGACAAGGAAATTGCAAAATATAAGTCCGAATATGAAAAAAATATAGAAGTTCAGCATTCTAAAGATACAGAAATTAAGATTAATGAGATAAAAGCTTTCAAGGATAGCGAAATAAGTAAATTGAAATCTGATATTGAAAAGTTTAAAGCTGAATTAGAAAGTTCGGAAAAGCAGCATTCTTTGGAATTGCAGCAGTCGGTAAGTCAAAAAGAAACAAAAATTTTAATGCTTGAACAACAGATAGACAATATGAATCAATCTCATAGTTCGGAAATTGAATCGGCAGTTACGAAAGCTCTTTCACAAAAAATTGAAGAGATAAACAATTTAAATATTGATATTGAAAGACTTCGTTCCGAAATAAAAAGCTCTGAACAGCAGCATAAAAGCGAAATGCAGAAGTCTGAAAGTGAGAAGAATATTGAAATCCAGCGTCTTAATTCTGAATTAAAGAAACAATCGTCAGAAAAAGAACTTGCGATTATAACAGCTGTTTCCAAAATTGAAAAAGAACGTGATGCACAAAAGGCTGAATATGAAGCTGAACTTAAACAGCAAAGAGAACTGGTTGAATATTATAAGGATTTTAAAGCCAGATTGTCTACCAAAATGGTTGGTGAAAGTCTTGAAAAACACTGTGAAAACGAGTTCAGGAAAATTCAGGGATATTTTCCGGCAGGACGTGTTTCATTTGGCAAGGATAATGATGTCAAGAATAATAGTAAGGGTGATTTTATTTATCGGGAACTTGATGAATACGGAAATGAACTCATATCTATTATGTTTGAAATGAAAAATGAAATGGACACCACCGCTACGAAGCATAAGAATGAAGATTTCTTTAAAGAACTTGACAAGGACAGGCGGCAGAAAAATTGTGAATATGCTGTTCTGGTGACTCTTCTTGAAGCTGATAATGAATATTATAATCAAGGGATAGTTGACGTTTCTGATGAACAATATGAGAAAATGTACGTTGTACGTCCGCAATGTTTTCTTACAATTATCTCAATACTTCGTAATGCCGCTTCAAATGCAATAGAATATAAAAGAAGGGTAAAAGAATTAGAGAATCAAAGTATTGATATCACGAATTTTGAGAGTAATTTAAATTCTTACAAGGACATTTTTTTAAGTCATTATAAAAACGCTAACAATAGTTTTGATAAGGCAATTGCTGAAATTGACAATTCCATCAAAAATCTTGAAAAGGTTAAGGAGAAGCTTCTCTTAAGCATAGATCATTTTAGAAAAGCAAACAACAAGTTAGACGATATATCAATAAAAAAGCTTACCAAAGACAATCCTACAATGCTTGAAATGTTTTCAGAACTTGATAACGATGAGAGCTAATGATTTTTATTTACATGAAAGAAGTGAATTGGTTTTATGGCAATAGATCGTGCAGACTGGCATTGGGACAGCGCTGAAGAGCTTTATCGCAAGAACCGCAATATTACGGGAGATCTTACGGATGAACAGGAAGAGATTATCTGGCTTTTTGCAGGCAATCATATCGGATTGTTTTTAAGGTGGATAATAGAACACGGCTTTGAAGGCGAGGACGTTGACGAAGATGAATGCGATAAAGTAAGAAACGGACAGATGAGCGGTACTGAGTATCTACTTAAGAACTGTGACGGTAAATTATGGGATGAAGATATTCGTGAAGACATATTGCCGTTTGTCGAATTTTATTATAACGGCGATAATTATTTCAATGACTATGGAAGCTGCTGCATAGCTGATGATAAACCTTGCTATGGCGTTATAAGCGGTGAGGAAGACTATCAAAGGCTTCGTTCAAAAATAGATATTGCCTATGAGCAGTTCTCGAAAAAAATATAAGCCGATAAATTTCATATTATAAAAATAACCCGAAAAGAACGCTGAAATTCTTTTCGGGTTATTTTATGTTGTTTCCTCGGTCGGTACGGCTGAACGGTCGATAAGAGGAATAGATTCTCCGTTTTCATCATAGAAAACGATGTTGTCAATGTACAAGTTGGAGTCGTTTTCAGAACCCCATCGCATAATAAGGAAATTTGCATCCTCCATTTCGGATGACCAGCATAATCCGCTTGCTGAAAGGAGAAATTTGAATTCTGCGTGAACGGCTCCGGACATATCAAAATTATATTCGCCGCCTTCAAATTCATCGAAATCGTACCATCTTCCTTTTCCTTCACTGTCGGTTCTGGAAGTTACAGTACCGCCTCCGCCGCTGATAGTTCCGGGGACTTTAACATTTTCTCCGTCCTCGTTGATATAAGCGTCTGTTTCTGCATCGGCATACATATCAAATTCAATGCTTCTCACCTTAGAAAGATTATCTGTTCCAAGGAGAGCTGCAGCATTGATGATAATTTTCTGAACCTTTCCCTTAGTTGGAACAGAGAAATCGTCGTCAAATTTCAGCATTTTATTTCCCTGAACTTCGGCAATTACAAGTGTTCCCTTAGCCGAATCCGGATCCTGATCCTGAATATAGGCGAAAGAGAAGTCATCGTCATCAAAGGTTACGGCATTAGGGTCGGGTGATTCTGCCGGAGATGGAGGAACAAGCTCTTCGGAAGTTATCTCGATTGGCTGAAAGTCATCCTCTGTTTCGGACGATGTAGTAACGGCGGTATCGGATGAATCCGAGCTGTTTTTTTCGGTGCATGATACCAGACAGGAAACAAAGATCAGTGCGGCAGCCGCCGATTGGATTTTTTTGAAATTCATTGAAAACTCCTTTTAAGTTAGAACAAGTTATTAAATGCCCCCTGAAATCAGAGGGCATTATATAAATTGCAGTTATCAGAACTTAAATTAGTCCTTTTTTCTTGAAACAAATGCAGCAGCTCCGGCAACTGCAAAAGCAGCAACGGCAAGACCTACGCCCATATCGCCTGTAGCAGCAGAAGCTTCTTTCTTTGCTGTAGTAGTTGTTGCACCGCCAGCAGGCTTTGCAGTTGTTGTTTTGCCATCAGCGGCTGGCTTAGCTGTAGTTGTTGTGGTTGTATTTCCGGCAGGAGCAGCTGTTGTAGTTGTTTCAGCAGGTGCTTCTACACCGTCATCTGTAATGATAGAGTTGATCTTGATGTTAATACCTGTTGAAGCAGGATCAGAACCATCGAAGCCTGCACGGTTGTAAACGTTGATATTTGTTTCCAGATAGAGGCACATAATTGTATCAGCGCCTTCTGCAAGGTTGAAAGTAGCAGTATAATCGCCGTCGCCAGTGATGTCAACAACGGAATCTCCGGCAGCTTCTGCTTCTGTACGCTTATGACGAGCTGGATTAGCGCCGATAGCTCCGCCGAGAAAAGCGTAGTAAGAATCAGAGTCGGAACCATCTTCGTTCTTGTTTGTTGTCTGACCGTTAAGACCTGTAATTGTGAAGTTTACCTTAACGTATTCGTTGCAGTCAACTTTGTTTTCAATATCCTTGATATCGTTGCCCCATTCGTTGAATATGTTTACACGAAGATTAGTAGTTTCAACCTTGTATGCGCCTTCGGAAGCTCCATTATAAGCGATGGTCTTTTCAGCAGCGCTTGCTGAGAAACTCATTGCGGCGAGAGCGGATAGTGAAAGTGCAGATGCAGCAATAGTTGCAAGAACCTTATTCATTTTCATAATTAAAAACTCCTAACTTTAAGTGCATGGCGGCATCAGGGCCTATTCTTGATCTATAATCCGCCGCACTATATAATATTATATCATTATTTTATCACAAAACAAAGATAAAGTAAATTAGCAATTTAAACAAACTTACACAATTCTATGTATGCATACCGCACATTTTCTCCTATGAATTGCGTGTTAGTACAATTATACATATTCGTAGAGTTGGTCATTGCTTGTTTCGATGCTCATAAATAAGTTCAACCGTTTCTTTCATCATATCAAACGGACGGATTCTTGACGAGATTTTAACTGAAACATAGGATTTTCCAAGACCGTTGAATGTGATCTTTCCTTTATAAGCTTTTGAAAGAGCAGAGATCTGATCGGTATTCATATATTCCGTATAGAAATACATGGAACCGTTTTTCTGCGATATTTCAGTGATTCCGAGATGAGCCGCCTTGTTTCTCAGAAGTGAAACGTCGATAAGCCCGATAACGGATTTAGGCGGTTCGCCGTAACGGTCGATAAGCTCGTCGATGAGATCGGTTTTATCGTCATCGTGGTTAACGGTCATTATCTTTCTGTAGATGTCAATACGCTGATTAAGACTTGAGATATACTTTTCCGGAATATGAGCGTCGATCTGGATATCAACAAGACATTCCGGAATTTTCTCCGGCTGTTCGCCTTTTTCCTCTGCGATGGCTTCCGAAAGGAGCTGTAAATACATATCGTAGCCGACTGCTTCCATATGACCATGCTGTCTGCCGCCGAGAATGCTTCCTGCACCTCTTATTTCGAGGTCACGCAGAGCAATTCGGAATCCGCTTCCGAACTGAGTAAATTCTTTCATTGCGTTAAGACGTTTCGTTGCAATTTCTGTGAGGACTTTATCACGCTGGTATGTGAAATAAGCGTAGCCTCTCCGGTTGGAACGTCCGACTCTTCCACGGAGCTGATACAGCTGAGAGAGTCCGAAACGGTCGGAATCCTCGATAACGAGGGTGTTTACGTTCGGGACGTCAACTCCCGTTTCAATAATGGTTGTGCAGACGAGAATGTCGATCTCATGTTCAACAAGCTGCTCCCAGATGTCGGACATTTCTTCTTCGCTCATTTGACCGTGAGCATAGGCTATCCTCGCCTCGGGAAGAAATTCCTGAAGCCTTGCAGCACAGGCCTGAATCGTTTCCACACGGTTATGGATGTAGTAGACCTGTCCTCCACGGCGAAGTTCTCTGACGATAGCCTGAATTATCGTTCCGGCATTATATTCGATAACGTATGTCTGAACTGGATGTCTGTCCTGCGGAGGTTCTTCAATTACCGACATATCACGGATTCCGCTCATAGCCATATTAAGAGTTCTCGGAATCGGCGTTGCGGAAAGCATAAGAACATCGACTCCGTTGAAATTTTCTTTGAATTTTTCCTTGTGAGCAACTCCGAAACGCTGTTCCTCATCTATGATAGCAAGACCGAGATCCTTGAACACCACGCTTTTCTGGATTATTTTATGCGTTCCGATAAGGATATCGATTCGTCCCTGTTTGAGCTTTTTGATTATCTCTTCCTGTTGTTTCGGACTGCGGTAACGTGAAAGGAGTTCGATATTAACAGGAAAATGCTCGAATCGGCGGAGAGCGGTCTGGTAATGCTGATAGGCGAGAACAGTTGTCGGAGCGAGAATTGCGCATTGCTTTCCCGAAACAACGCATTTCATAGCAGCACGAAGCGCAACCTCGGTTTTTCCGAATCCGACGTCTCCACAAAGAAGTCTTTCCATAGGTCTTGGACGCTCCATATCGGCTTTTATTTCGGCTATAGACTGAAGCTGATCGTCCGTTTCTGCATACGGAAAACGTTCTTCAAAGTCACGCTGAAGTTCATCATCTGGGAAAAAGGCAAATCCCTTGCTTTGTTCTCTTTTCGCATAAAGAGCGATAAGTTCGTGAGCCATATCCTTGACTGCACGCTTGACGTTGCTCCTCGTTTTCTGCCACTCGTTTGAAGAGAGCTTATTGAGTCTTACTCCGGAATTATCCCTCGGACCGATATATTTTGAAACCATATCGAGCTGTGTTACAGGAATATAGAGCTTATCCGTTCCGGCATACTGAATCGTGATGTAATCCTTGATAACGCCGTCGAATTCGAGCTTGCGTATACCTACAAATCGTCCGATACCGTGTCCGGAGTGAACGACAAGGTCGCCCTCGGTGATATCGGCGAGACTGCGTATTTCCTCGGCTTTATTTTTCTTTTTGCGGCGTTTTTTTCTTGCCGAATCCATTGAACGTCCCTGAGTTATGAGGACAGTTTTATTTTCGGGATATTCAAATCCTCCGCCGAAGCTTCCGGACATAAGGCAAACACGTCCGCTTTCCGGTTTTATTTCATCGGACGCAATATCGCATGGGATGCCTTCTTCTGCGATATCGCTTTGAATAATAGAGAGAGTTTTTTCGCTTCCCGCTGCAAGTATCATACGGTAGCCACGTTCCCTGAACGAATGAAGATCTTCGATAAGCTGTTTCATTTCTCCGCTCCATGGAGCAGTCTGCATGGCTTCAAAACTTACAAGACGGCGGAAATCAATGCGTTCGCCGCCCTGCATAAAGCTGCTCATGTAAAGACAGACGTGCTTATCTGCTAAATTCTGAATAACCGGAAGTTCAAGTATATATCCGTCAAGTCCTTTGCAGAGCTGTCCGTCCTCGATTAGGATTTTCACATCCTCGTTATAGCGTGATACAACTCCGGCGGAACTGTCCATAACGTCGGAAAAATCGCTGAAAAGAACAGTTCCGTCGATATAATCGAAAATAGTTGATGGCTCACCGTAGATAAGAGGGTAATATTTAACGCTGTGAGCAAGAATTTCACCGCTTTCCAGACGCTGTATATCTGAATTAAGTCTTTCACGGACAAGCTCCATACGCTTTCCACGCACTTTTTTACCGAGAGCTTCAATTTTTTCCGCAAGCTCCCGACAGTCGTAAAGGATTTCGCTCGCTGGAGAAATTTCGATTTTGTCTAGGGAATCGGTACGTCTCTGCGAGTCTATTTCAAATTCCGATATGCTGTCGATCTCGTCGCCGAAAAGCTCTATTCTTACAGGCTTATCGGACTGAACGGGGAAAATATCAAGGATAGAGCCTCTGACTGAAAACTGTGAAGCTCCCTCAACCTTTTCGCAGCGCTGATAGCCGCTTCTTGAAAGTTCTGAGCAGAAAGCGGTAAGGTCTATTTCCTGACCGGCAGAAAGTTCTTTTCCTGCGGCAATCAAAACTCCGACCGGAATTACCGGCTGCATAACGGCTTCGATGCTTGCGCATATGACTCCGCATTGATTCCGTATAGCCTTGCTGAGAGCAGCGATACGCATATGCTCGTATTCGTGGTTGGAACTGTCTACGGGAGTGAGGACAAGTTCTTTTGACGGAAAAAGAACTGCCGTTTCCGTTCCCGACATCATATTGATATCATCACAGAGCTTTTTGGCTTCGGCTTCCGATCCGGTTATGACAAGGTTGATCTTGTCTCCCGAAAGAGCATAAATAAGGTTAGCTCTGTGTATGTGCGAAAGACCTGTTACGGAAACAGGCGAGATTTTTTTATTTATAGCTTCCGTGATGCTTTTAAAGCCGGAAAGCTCGCTGAAAAGTTGTTTGAATAGGTACATTTTATTATCTCCGTAAATAATCGTGCGCAATAATTGCGCAGGGATGTTGTTATGTAACCGATAGAAGGGGACGCCTTCGATAGGGGCTTTCGCTCTCTTCGGAGAGCGATGAGGGACGCTGTTCCCTCACCCCCTGCCAGCCTTTTGAAAAAGACTGGACCGAAAACTTTCTTAATTAGGTTTCTCAACTATTATACTTGTTCATAGCTTCGTCTGTTTTGTCCTGAACCATGAGTTTTATGCATTCGCAGGCATTTTCGGCGGATTCTTTCATTCTCTCGGCATCCTCTTTGCCGAATTTTCCAAGAACCCATTTCGCAAGGTCATAATCGGGGTGAGGCTTTTTGCCGACTCCTATTTTAATACGTGGGAAATCGTCGCTGCCTGTAAGCTCACAGATGCTCCGCAGACCGTTATGACCGCCGTGGCTTCCCTTTCTGCGTATGCGGAGCTTTCCCGTATCAAGAGAAATATCGTCGCAGACAACTATAACATGAGCGATGTCGAGCTTGTAGAATTCCATTGCCTGAACTATGGATTCGCCGCTGTTGTTCATATAGGTTGTCGGTTTAAGAAGAAGACAGCGTTTGCCTCCGATCGAAGCTTCGGCAGTTTTGCCCTTGAATTTCAGTCGGCTTATATTTTCGCCGAGCTGCGAGGCAAGGGTATCGAGTACGTTGAAGCCTGCATTATGACGGGTGTTGTCGTATTCCATTCCCGGATTGCCGAGTCCGGCTATTATATATTCTATTTTACCTCCTGCACGGGAAGAATCAGAGGAAATTCTGTCGAAGATATCAAAAATACTCATAAAAGTTCTCCTTTGCAATTAAATTTCCGGTTCAAGTCCGGGAAGATAGTCTATAAGTTCAAGACCGTATTTTTTGGCTGTTTCACAGCATTTTTCAATTTTTTCAGAGCACGAAAGTACGTCCGGAGTATGTGCGTCACAGCCGATTATCGCAGAGCTGCCGACTTCTCCGGCTATTTTCAGAAATTTTTTAGACGGATAGTGACGGTTATCGTTCAAACCGAGAAGATTTATTTCAATAGGAATATTTTTTGATTTGAAATAGCGGCAAAGTCTTGAATACTGTTTGTAATAAACAGCGTTGTCACCGACAAAGTTAAACAGGTCGGGATGAGCTGTATATTTATATTTTCCCGTTTCCATGCCCTCGATAACGAGATCAACATATTGTTTAAAGAAAGCTTCATCGGTCGTTTCAAAGCCTACATAGTCTGAATAAGGCTCTCTAGCGGTAAAATGCTCGCCGAGTATCATGTAGTCTACAGGATAATCCGAAAGAAGCTTGTTCTGCGCTTCCATAAGTTCGGGAATATATTCCGCTTCAAAACCAATATATATAGTAATATCGGATGCATATTCCTTTTTAAGAGCTGTAAGTGATGAAAAATAATCGTCAAGCTGTGTTGGAAGCATTCTTGTTCCCGAAACAAAGCCGTCTCCGAAAATCCATGGGCAGTGGTCTGAAAAGCCGAGAACCTTCATTCCATGAACGATTGCGTGTTCGATATATTCCCTGTCCTCGCCATAGGCATGACGGCAGCGGAAGGTGTGGGTGTGATAATTAGCAAGCATTTTATTTTCTCCTTTCAAAGCAGATTTTTGACTAGACCTCATCGGAAACTAACGTGTGCCGTATGCCAAAAGATTTTAGCGATAGGCTAGGATGACGACGAAGGCGGGCTAACGCCCTCCAAGGAGGAAGACGACGCATATCGCTAAAAGATTATGGCAGGCGGTGTGCGTTAGTTTCCGATGAGATTTAGTTATCTTAACAGATTATACCATGATTTTCCGTGAATTTCAATAGCATTATACCTCTTTAAATATGAATTTATTGAATAATATGGAAAAATTTCAAAAAAGACTTGATTTTTATGTAAAACGGTGTTATAATACTAAATGATGATAGTTTAAGCAAAAGACCGGAACATTCCGGTCTTTCGTTTGTATATGGACTATTGGTACATCAATAGAAAGGAGAATGATCAGGATTTATGAAGTTTAAAAAATTCGGCGCAACTGAACAGAAAATATACGATCTTATCAGACCTATTACCGATGAGCTTGGATATTATCTCTGGGATGTCTGCTATGAAAAAGAAGGCGCAATGTGGTATCTGAGAGTATTTATCGATCAGGATGAGGGGATCAGTATTGACGACTGCGAAAGAGCAACCGCTCCGATCAATAAAATACTGGATGAAACAGATCCCATATCTCAGAGTTATATGCTCGAAGTAGGCTCGGCTGGTCTTGAAAGAGAACTTTTAAAGGAAGATCATTTTGAGATTTGCAGAGGAGATAAGGTTCGTATACGCTTTATACGAAGTGTGGACGGCGAAAAAGAGATCACTGCCGTTTTGCAGGATGCGGGAAAAGACGGCGTTTCCGTTGTTACCGACAGCGGAGAAGAAAAAATTTATCCCCTTTCAGATATTGCTTTCGTAAAGCTTTATATGGAATTTGAATAAAACAAAAAATATCGGAGGAATTAACAGAAATGAACAAGAATAACGACTTTTTCAAGGCTCTTGAATCTCTCGGAGAGGAAAACAGTGTTGAAACGGAGCTTCTTATTGAAAAGGTAAAGTCAGCAATGCTTAAAGCGGCAAGAAAAGCTTATCCGCACAGCGAGGAAAACATAAGAGTAGAGATAGACCCGATAACAAAAAAGTTTGAGATGTATATCGTTCAGGAAGTTATCGACGATTATCCTATCGACGAAAACGAAGTTAATATCGAAGTTGCAAAAACTATCGATCCGAATGCTTATGTCGGAGGAACTATCCTTAAAGAAATAGATATTTCCAAGCTCGGAAGAATGGCTGCTCTTTCAGCAAAACAGTCCATCAAGGGCGATCTGAGAGAGATAAACCGTGAACAGATGCTCAGCCGTTTTGAGTCGAAAGAGCATGAGTGCATTACAGTTAAGGTTTCTCAGATAGAGCCGGGAAGAGGCACTGTTACTGTTGATTATCAGGGCACGGAGCTTTATCTTTTCAGAAACGAGCAGATCCCGGGCGAAACTTTTGAAGAGGGAAGATCTATCAAGGTTTATATAACCGGTATCGTCGGAAAAACAAAGAAGCCTATCGTTAAAATTTCCAGAACTCACAAAGACCTCGTTAAGAGAATTTTCGAGCTTGAAGTCCCTGAAATTTATGACGGAACTGTTGAAGTCAAGTCGATCTCCCGTGAGGCAGGTTCGAGAACCAAAATTGCCGTTTGGTCCAAGGACTCAAACGTTGACGCTGTAGGAGCTTGCATCGGCGCAAAGCGTTCAAGAATCTCGGCTGTCGTAAACGAGCTTAACGGCGAAAAGATAGATATTATCCCATGGAGCGAGGTTCCTGAGGAATTTATCGCAAAGGCTCTTGCTCCGGCAGAAGTTCTGAAAACGGTCATCACTTCTCCCGAAGAAAAAACCTGCACTGTTATCGTTCCGAACAATCAGCTCTCGCTCGCTATCGGAAACAAAGGACAAAACGCTAAGCTTGCCGCTAAGCTCACAGGTTTTAAGATAGACATAAAGCCGCAGTTCGATACTATCACCAATGAAGAAGCTCCGGAGCTTAGTCCGGATTTCAAGCTTCCGGAAAGAGAGATTGTTCCCGAAGAAACTGCTGATGAAGAGACTTTGATCGAAGATGCAGCTGCTGTAACGGAAGAAACCGCTGCTGAAATTTCGGAAGAAGCTCCGGCAGAGGAAACATCTTCCGAAGAGGAGACAGTTTCCGTGACAGCAGAGGAAGAATCTGAGCAAGAGGAATAATTTATGAAACCAAAAAAAATTCCCATGAGAATGTGCCTTGGATGCAATGAAATGAAGCCGAAAAAGGAGCTTATCCGTGCGGTGAAATCTCCCGAGGGCGAGATAAGTCTCGATTTCACCGGAAAAAAATCCGGAAGAGGAGCTTATATCTGTCGAAATACCGAATGCTTCGAAAAGGCAAGAAAAGGCAGACGATTTGAAAAATCGTTCTCATGCAAAATAGAAGAAAGCGTTTACGAGGTGATGGCGGATGAGCTTGGAAAAGAAACGCAGAACGGCTGATCTGCTTACGATATGCTTTAAAGCCGGAAAAGCTGTTAAAGGATTCGACAGTGCCGTTGAAGCCGTTAAAAGCAATACTGCAAAATGCGTTA
>CAJKFZ010000071.1 GCA_905199285.1 uncultured Ruminococcus sp. | reverse complement strand
AAAACAATTTTATTCTTAATACGTCGTGTTCTGCGTCCAACGGCATTTTACGGAAAATTTCTTCAGGTCTCTTATGCTCCTAAATTTTATACATCCGACGAATTAAGAATAAAATTGTTTTCAAAACTCAATACGCATTTTGAAAACGATGAAAAAGAGCGTAAAAGAATTATACTTGAAGTAAAAGCTCTGATGAGAAATGATATTCCTCTTTTCAGACAAAATGTTTGCAGCAATGACATTATTGCTGATGACAGCGTAATTGAAAATTATAATGAGCATACCCCGTATGAGTCTGTGGCTCGTCAGTTTGAAAAAATTGATGATGCGTATATCAAAAAGCAGAAAAATTACATAAGAATGTCAATAAGTACAAATTACAGAGCTGATGACGAACGTGAAAATTTTGGCAGACATTTACCAAATGAAAAATTAGTTCTGAGTACCGATCTTTTAGAGGCTGCCGAAAAGATTGCTGAGCATATTTGTGAAACAACAATAGAATCGGCTGACGGACGTTTCATGGCGTGGTATACCGAAACCTCAAGTGACAGATATCTTCTTGATATTTGTAATACTAAAATATATGATGGCGGAGGAAATATCCTGTTCTTCCTTAGTTTATGGAAGTGTACACAAAATCAGAAATGGCTTGATATTGCCAAAAAGGGACTTAATGGTTTTGAAGAACTCGGTCTTATAAAGGATATTAAGGATATTTCCCTGTTTGTTGGTACAGTTGGAACATTATATATTCTGTATTGGTTGTACTCTTTTACAGGTGAAAATGAATATTTGGAAAAGCTTGAAGGTCATGCAGAGAAAGTTTTGGAAAAACTTCCTGAATTGCAGATGAAAGTGGATCTGGTAAGTGGTCTTTCAGGTGCAGTCACAGCACTTGTAAGAATTAATAAAAATGTACACGTAAAGGCAATCGATGAGATCCTTGATGTTATCGGAAACAAGCTTTTTAATATGGTCGAGAACGATGAACTGCCGTTTATGACAGGTTTTGCACATGGTTATGCAGGAATTTCTCTTGCTCTTGCAGAGTATGGCGCTCATATCAGCAATAAAAGATTCATTGAACTTGCGGAAAAGCTTGTGGAAAAAGAGAACTCTTATTCTTCTGAAAAAGAAGAAAACTGGTTGGATCTCAGAAAAGAAAATGCCTTTGGTGCATATTGGTGTCATGGAGCACCCGGAATAGCACTTTCAAGATTGATGATAAAAGATCTTATTGATATCAACGTTGATCGTGATATTGAATGGGGAATAAAGTGCCTTATGACACGAGGTCTTTCTGATGAACTTGATCATTGTCTGTGTCATGGTGTGTTTGGCAGTATTGATATGCTGATAACTTTCGGAAAAAAACTCGGCAATAATGAACTTATTAAAGCAGCTGAGAAAGCCGCTGATAAGTTTATTGTTGATATAGAAAAAAATGGATTTAAATCAGGACTTGCATCAATGCCTGCTGTGCCTTCATTTATGACGGGAATATCAGGTGTGGGCTATGAATTACTTCGTGTTTATGACAATAGTCTGCCTTCAGTAAATGCAATTAAAGTCCGGAAATTATGGAGAGATCAATTTGAAAGTAGAAAACAGTCAGATAACTAATTATATGCTTTCACTTTATCCTGAATTCAAAAATTATGATGAATTGGAAAAATTTCTTATTGGAAATTGTAGTTTGTCCGGTGATTTTTTAATAAATGAGTTCAGAAAAGAGTGCAAAGAGGACGATGCAGAAAATATCCTGAAAAATGAATGCTATGAAAAAACTCTTAGTATCCTGAAAGAAAATAATCTGAGATTTTCTTCATATTTCGCTGCGTTTATTAGTGAAAAATATCCTGAAATATATAGTGCTGCCGCCAGGTGCGGTCTTACTGATGATGTTGAAAGTCTTGTATCGGATATTATTTGTAAAATGTATTCCAATCTTTATAATATCGGCATCAGAGTTCTTGTATTTGAGCTCGAAATTGCAAAAGAACAGGGAATGTTGATTGGAAATACTCCCGAAGAACGCTTTGATTTCTTTAGTGAAAAACTTCTGACGGACGAACAATATATTTCTCAGCTTCATAATGAATATAAACTTATGTATTCCATTATTACAAAATCAGTTGAACAGACAGCTGATTTTGTCAAGGATATACTTGCAAATACTTCTGAAAATATAGATGAAATAAAAGATAAATTCTTCTTCGGAAAAGATCCCGGAAGTTTGCTGTATGTAAATTTTTCCATCGGCGATGCACATAAAGACGGTCGCAGTGTTACAGTTCTTGTTTTTGAGAGTGGAAACGTTGTATATAAACCACATTCACTTGAAAGTGATCAGGCTTTCCAGACTTTGATAGATCATATGAATAGTATGATCGACAAAAAGTACAGGCTGCGTAAGATCCGGATAATCTGCTGTGACGGATACGGCTTTACTGAGTTTATCGAACATTCAGAGGTAAAGGACAAAGAAGAACTAAAGCTTTTTTATAAAAAGTCCGGTATTCTTATGGCATTGCTTTATGCTTGCAATATGAGCGACTGCCATTTTGAAAATATCATTGCTTCCGGTCCTGATCCTGTGATTATTGATACTGAGACACTTTTCCATTGTATACTCCCGGATGTTTTACACCTTGATGACAAAAACTGTGCTTATCTGAATATAAAAAATTACATCAATAAGTCTGTTTGCGGAATCGGACTGCTCCCTGCATATATCAATATAAAGGGAAAAAATAATGAGAAAAAGAATTTCAGCATCGGCGGAATGTCGGGAAGTGCAGCTCAGGAATCACCATTTTTCGGATACGATCTGAATAATATCGATTCTGACAATATGCAAATGGTTAAATGCGCCATAAATGTTGAAAGTTCAAATAATTCACCTGTTCTTGACGGAAAAGAAGCAGAGCCGAGAGAATTTTCCAGCGAAATTGTCTGGGGATTTCAAACAGCTTATCGCTGCATCATGAATAATAAAGAGAGCTTTATCAAAAAAGTTGTCTCTCTTTTCGATCATACGTATAACCGTATTGTACTTAAAGCTACAATGGTTTATGCGAGCTTGCTGAATATTGCAACACATCCTGATTTTATGAGAAGCGAGGTTTTTGCAAGATTTCTGTTTTCACGCACAGGTTTTATTAAGACAAATATAAACTTGAATGAATATGAAACCGCCTCGCTTATTTCAAGATGTGTTCCGATATATTATACGAATTTCTCTGAAAAATATGTCGTAAATGGTAATGGCACGGTTTATGAAAATGCTCTTGATAATTCTCCGAAAGAAGAATTTATTGAAAAGATCAATAATTTTTCGGAGACAGATCTTTCGGTCCAGATACATTTTATAAAGTCAAGTTACTATGTGTCGGATGATGATCATGATTATTGCAAGATCAGTTTTTACAATTCATCTGCCAAAAAAGAGAATACCGAGCAACTCTTAGAAGCATCTGTAAGGATCGGAGATTATCTTATCGAGCAGAGAAGTATCCCGGGAATCAATAACAGGGGAAGAAAAGAAAGATTTTTCTTCGGCTGTTCTATTGAACGTTGTGATAACGACGACTATACCAATTGTATTTCTGATATTGAATTATATAATGGTTCATGTGGAATGGCGTTGTATCTTTATTATCTCGGAAAGGTAAGCGGTGAAAAAAGATTTATTGATGCTTCTTATGAAACTCTCGAACCTGTTATGCGGGTCATGGAGTCAGGAACATTTAATTATCAGAATAACACAGGCGCATTTACCGGAATTTCAGGCTCTTTCTATGTACTTAGTAAAATTTCGGAAAATGACAATGACAATGAGCTGAGAGATTTTATTTCTGATAAACTGCATTACATATATGAATTTGCAGTCAAGGAATCATCAAGGATCGATCTTATTTCAGGAACATCCGGTGGATTTGCCGTTCTTTTGAATATCATAAGAAATACAACTTATGAAAAGCTGAAGAAGACTGCTTTGGATGAGGCTGAGAAGTGTTTCGAGCTCATTTACGAATCGGTATATAAAAACGAAGAACTTTTCTTTGAGCTTTGTGGTTTTTCACATGGTATTTCCGGAGCTTTGCCGTATATTTACGAGTATTATCTTATCTCCCACAATGAAAAGGCTCTTACTCTGTTCAGGGATCTTCTTGAATATGAAAGAAGGGAATTTCGCGCGAAGTGTGACGGTAAGATAACAGGCTGGTATTCAGCAATGGATAAGAAAAATTTTATGACCAGTTGGTGTCATGGCACAGCGGGTATTTTACTTGAGAAAAGTATGTTGAAAGACCTTGGATACCATGATGATGAACTCGATGAGGAACTTGAAGCTGCTGCTACGCTTGTTAAAAATGATTGTATCGGTACTGCTGTTTCTTATTGCCACGGCGATCTTGGAAATATTTTCATACTTAAAATGTATGCCGAATCTGTAAAAGATGAAAACCTTATTTCAAGTTGTAAAAGTGTATTTGCAGACCTTTATGAGAAGTATCTTGATGGTATTGAAATCAATGAGAAGGTCCTCTGTCAGAAATATACAGGTCTTATGATAGGACTTACCGGTGTCGGATATGCCTGTCTTAATGAAGTTGACAGTAGTTTGCCATCGTTCCTTAAGCTTGAATAATGGGGGTGTACTGATGGAACACAGATTTAGTGTGCCTCTTGTCAAACAGGTTACACAAACCGAATGCGGGTTATGCTGCTGCCTTATGATCCTTAAATACTATAAAAGTAAAGAGTCACTCAAAAGTTTGCAGGAAGATGCAGATGTCGGCAGAGACGGTATGAATTTAAGACGTATCAAGGAGATCCTTGAAAAAAGAGGTCTTGAAACCAAGGTGTTCAAGATCGCTGATGCGATGGGTTTTAAAATGTTTAAAGAACCTGTTATCGCATTTTGGGATAACAAACATTACGTTGTTGTTGAGAAATACAAAAAAGGTATATTCAGCATAAAAGATCCCGGTGACGGAAGTATCACAATGACTACGGAGGAATTTCAGGAACACTTCTCTGGTATCATATTAACAGCAAAGCTTACTGAAAACTTTGTGCCTGTAAAAAAGAGTGAATATAATGTTTGGAAAGAGGCTATATCGACTCTTAAAAACAAAAAATTCCTTATTTTGCAGGTAATGATCCTTTTGATACTTACATTTACTGTATCACTTGCAACTCCTGTTTTTATACAGAAAATAGTTGATAAAGCTGTTGCGTCAAGCAGTTTTAACAGCATGAAAATGTATATTTATGCAGCTGTTGGTTTCGCAGCAGGATATTTTGCAGTCGGAATTTTAAAAAGCTTGCGGCTTGCAACATTAAATGTGTTGATCGGATATCGACTCGAAGCTGATACTTATAAACACCTGTTGAAATTACCATATAAGTTTTTTGAACAACGTCCTGTGGGCGATCTGCTTTTCAGACTTTCCTGTACATCAGTTGTAAAAGAATTGATAGCTGGACAGATCATCGCTGGCATTATTGATATTGCAACGCTTATAGTAACGTTGGGTTACATGCTCAATAAATCCGTGATACTCTCACTTATTGCACTTGCATTTTTTATTCTCAATGTTATTGTAACAGTTTATATCCAACCGAAGCTGAGAAAGACCATAAATGACGAAATATCCGAAAAAAGTCATATGCAGTCCGCACAAGTTGAGACGATTTATTCTATCCAATCAATAAAACTTTCGTGTCTTGAAGAACACACATTTTCAATCTGGAAAAAGTTTTATGATAAGGCTGTTGCCGCTTTCAGGAAGAAGATCGTTATTTCCAGTATACAGAATGCTATCAACAGTGTTATCACGGTTTTTGCTCCGATATTCATATTGCTTTGCGGAATAGGTATGTATTTCAATGGGATACTGACACTCGGTGAAGCAATTGCATTTGAGTCAATATGTGTTAGTTTTCTGAGCTATATTTCACAAATCGTTTCGACGTATTTGCAGTTTGTTACCACTGACGGGTATCTTAACAGAATTGGTGATATCTGGTATTCAAATGAGGAAGAAAACAACGCAACCTATGACGGGGAGCTGAAGGAAGGTAACATTTCTATCCGCAATCTTTCGTTCGCTTATAATAAATCAGCTAAAAATGTACTCGAAAATATAAATATTGATATTCCAGCCGGTTCAAGAGTTGCCTTTGTAGGAAGCTCCGGCTCCGGAAAAAGTACACTCAGTATGCTTATTACCGGTCTATATAGCTATGATGAGGGAGAGATACTTTTTGATGGTATACCCCTTAAAGATTACGACAAAGAAAAAATATGCGGATGTTTTGGTATAGTTCCACAGGATGCGATGCTTTTTAATAAGTCCATTTATGATAACATCGTTATGACAGGTGAAAAAATTGATCCTGAACGTGTTAAAGAGTGTTGCAGATATGCCTGCATAGACCAGGAAATAGAAAATATGCCGATGAAATATGATACCATGATATCTGAAATGGGAATGAATCTTTCAGGCGGTCAGCGACAGAGGATACTTCTTGCAAGAGCTTTGATTCACGACCCGAAAGTTCTGGTCCTTGATGAGGCAACAAGTAGTCTTGACAATGAAAATGAGGCTAAAATAGCAGATTATCTCAGAAGCAGGGGCTGTACGCAGATAGTTATAGCTCATAGGCTTTCAACAATTATAGATGCAGACAGAATATACGTTTTTTCAAATGGAAAGGTCTGCGAATATGGTACACATAGCGAGCTATTGGAACGTAAAGGTGTTTATTACAATCTTTACAATAGCAATAAACCAGCATAATATCGGCTCTGCCGATGTTATATAAATATGTCGCAAAGGATCCGGCGGCATAAAATCAAATCATTAAGGAGAAAAAACTATGAAAAAGAATCCAATTTTCAGAAGCAACGAAATCGCTTCATGCGGTGACCTCGTAAGTGAGATCAACGAAAATGCCAACGTACTTGACGCTGTAAACGGCGGCGGTTGGGGAACAATTGTCTGCACTGTTCTTCAGGGAACTATTGGTTGTGCAGCAAGCTGGTACTTAGGTAACGGCGGATATACATGCACATATTCTCACGAGTGCATGAAGAGCAAGAATTGCCAGAAGTAAGAGATTATTTTATATAATTCACTGGCTTAAAAAAATTATTTAATGGAGGTATTTACTATGGAAAAGTACAATGAATTTGCTGGAATCGTTTCAGAGAGCGAGATCGATGAGATGTTAGATGAGAATGTTTCAGGTGGAGCATTCACAACTTGGACTTGTGTAATAGGAATTACTGCAATTGTTACTTTCTTTGCAAATTGTCCTACAACAGCTTGCTCAGATGATTGCCGTTTCTAATTCTTATAAGATTTAAGATATCAAGCTCACAATTCATTTGTGAAGCAACCGCAAAATAATCGGTATATCGTAACCGTCAAATAACTTGCGTTTCAATGTATAAAATGCCTCGCCTGTTCGGCGAGGCAACTCTCATTTATCAGGTTCAAATTTTAAAACATCATCAACATATCTCATCATGTCCGTATATTAAATCTCAGCTTTTTTGAGACCGATGCTTTTAAGAAAATGCATAAAGACATCCGTTTTTTCGTATTGATAAGGTTCTGCGGCAAAACGATGAGTACATTTTGTACATGCCAAACTTGGCTGATTTTTTACGGTATATTTAAACTGGGGTGAGCCGTGTATTACGATTTCGCTGTACTCAAGCCTGAGCTTGGCATGACAAAAATAGCATTTGTCAAATCACTATCCACAACTTTAGCCCATCACAAATTCGATCGTTTGTTATGATGAAAATTGGATTTTCGAGGATTCTCATACCTCGTGGTATTTCCATCGTCCGGTCGGATAGGAACAACAGATTTTCGGATTTCCTGAATAATGCGTTTAAGTTTCTTTTCACGCTGCCCCGGGTTGCGGCTGAAAACAGCATCAGCTAATTTATCACGAAACGATCCGATCAGGGTATTAACATTGGCTTGATATTCATATTTGTTATCCTTGTCTTCACGGTCGGCTTTAATCTTTGCATCAGCTTCGTTTTTTGCAATTGCTGCCATGTTTGCAAGATACATGCTGATCCAAAAATCCTGCATGATGACATTCTCTGAAAAACCGCCAAAACACGGCATTTCCAGCTTATTCTTCACAACGTCATACTTGACCTCAACACGCCATCTTTTGAAATACAGCTCTTTAAATATCGACTTGTCTAAATCGAATAAATTCGTCAGCAGTGTTTCGATTTCACCGTATGGCAGTGCAAATTTCACAACTCGGACTTTCAAATTATCGTACATGGTGATGATGTGACTGCCGATAGAGAGTGCATCGATTTCCGTGTTGAATTTTGTGCGAAGCCGGAACAGATAATTCGATTTTTCAGACAAAAATTCAATCAGAGCCTGACTTGCATACCCTCTGTCCATGATGAAAATCGCCTGTTTCAGATCAATTATTTCGCCAACGTTTTTGATATGGTTTTCGGCGTGTTCACGTTCGCTAACATTTAGCGGAGTAAAAGCGGCATCCACGATCATGTCATTGAGTACATCGTAAGCGATGCTCATACGAGCGGTCGGAGAGGATGCTTTCACACCGGTTCCGCCAAATTTATCGCGCAGTGCCGGAAGATTCGGAAGCGGTGTTTCCGAACCATCAATGGCAAGCAGGAACTTTCCGTCATATTTTTGAAGTCCGTCGGAATATTCCGCACTATAAAATGCATTTCTGATAGCCGTAAACAGCTTCAAAAACGGAGTATGATCAAATTTACTGCGAGCCTTGCTCAGTGCTTGTTGTGACATAGTCATCCCCTTATTTTCAAAGAAATGATGGAGTGCTGACTGTGTGGATGTTTTGTGCATTGAGAGAAGATATTTCAAAAGCTTATTAAAGGGCATTTTACGAATTCTTGTGAAATATTCTGGCTTGAAACGGCTCTCCCGCAGGGTCGAAGCCGCACGAACAATGGACGAAGAAATAGCAACAGCAATAATTAGAGTCAACATCAGAGCGCACCTCAAAATCTAGAAGTGTATCAAATAGATACATACTTTTCGATTTTTCGGCGGTTTCCGATTTGTCAAGTGGTGTATATACCGCCCGCACAGCCACAGCTGCACGGAGAAAATGCCACACTTCGCCGCTGAGTGCCCACGGGCGGTGCACGGTAAAATATGAGCAATAAGAGCCTGTCCGAAATAACATCAGACAGACTCTGCTGTCATAGATCACTCATACTTTCGTACGATTTTTCTGATCTGCTCATAGATCTCCTGCTCAGACCATTCATGCTCCTCATCGGGTTCTTTTGAGAACATCACAAGAATTTCCGCTTTGGCAGTCTCGGTATCCTTGCAGTGCAGAAACATATCCGACAAATTGGTATCAAGATATTTCTTTGTAATTATCACGGCTCAGCCCCCTCAGGCAGACCGTGTCTCTTGCGCATTGATATTTTTCCGTCGATCATTACATCATAAGCATTGTTGATTATCCTGTCAATTATCGCATCAGAGATCGGACTGTCATTATCAGGATCTGAGTTTATGCGGTCATACCAGCCCTCAGCGTGATACTGCGTACAGAATATCATCGAAAGTTCAATGCGGGCTTCAATAATCTCCAGCAGGTCATAGGCTTCATTAGCCGTGAGCTTGCGGATAAGCCATTCATCAAGAATGAGGAGATCCACCTTCTTGTAAGCCTTGATGACCTTGCTGAATTCGCCGTTTGCCTTTGCAATGCTCAGCTCGTCCAAAAGCTCCGGCATACGAATGTAACGCACAGTCTTGAACTTACGGCAGGCTGAATTTCCAAGAGCACAGGCTATGTAAGTCTTGCCGTTACCGGAAGCACCTTTCAGGATAATGTCGTCCATCGTCGATATATTGACAGGTCGCAAACCTCAGCATTTTCGCCTTGTCCAAATGCCTGTCCTCAATATATTCAATTCCCTCCATAGCAGCAGATGCAGCAGAAAAATGAGCGTTCCTGATGTATCTGTTCAGCTTGTTACTCTGTCTGCGATTCCATGCGCTGTCAACAAGAAGTACTAAACGTTCTTTAAAGCCAAACTGACTGTAGCTGTCATTATCCTCAAGTTGCCGCTCCAATTCGGAAGCAAATGCGTTCATTTTCATCGCTCTCAAGCGTTCAACAGTGTTGTTATCAAGCATTGCCGTCACCGCCTCTCTTCCAGTAGGCAGCACCGCGTGTAATGCCATATTTGTTACTGCTGTCTGACTGCTCCGTAGGTTCATTGGATCCTTTACTGTTCTTCAATAGTGTTGTGATCGTGCGTATTGACGGTGATGACGAGAATGCAAGCATACGCTCGCAAGCAGATTCCAGCTTCTTTTTACCGTAACGCTTGCAAAGCTTTGTAAGGCTCACACAAGCCTTGTAGCCCTGCTCAGGAATACTTCCGGAGGTAAGAAAATACTTGATGATCTCTTCGGTCGATCTGCCGACAGACTTTGCCCACTCTTTAAATTCATCGGCATTGCAGTTCAGATACTCACGGTGATTGGACGGCATATGCTCATGTCTCACAATAGGCTGAACGCTGTAATTTTCAAGCCTTTTATGTGAAGCCACACGGTTTCCTTTGAAAAATATCTCTATGATATTTTTGGTAAGTCTGATCTGCACCTGCTCTCCGATCAGGTCAAATGGTACGGAATATTTATTCAGACCGTCGCTGAAGAGATAGTCATTGCCTACAGTCTGCTGTTTCCACACAGACGGTTCATAGGCGTGCTTTGGCAGCGGCAGCATAAATTCCTTCTCCTCAGCAAGATAGGCATCCCTGCGGCTGCCGGGACGTTTCCTATGCAGGTAGATTGGGCAGGAGGTACTATCCCGTACTACGACTCCATTACAAGCGAAGAGTACAAAGCATATCTGTTCGTAGCGGCATTACCTTGCAGCGGATATATCTACGTTGAAGCCTGCACAGACATGAAGCAGGAAAACTGGCTTATGTGTCATATCCATGCCTATGAGTATTTCGGCGATGTAACGAGGGTTCTTGTACCGGACAATCTCAAGTGTCTCCGGGCTTGTGCGTTACACGCATTGTCGCCTTTGTAATACGAGCCCAGCGACGGTACTTGTCACCGAACTGTGTGCTCATGTAAGGTATCTCTCCGTTAGCATAGCAGCGTTCACAGTATTCCTCCCACATCAGCGTCAGGGTAACACCTTTTTTGGAAAGCTCTCGATGAATGTAGTCGTAATCCGGTTCGGCATAGCTTTTATCTGCTGTTTTCCTTTCCGGATAAAACAGCTTTTCAAGCTCTGCGTTTGTGACATTTTCATCAAGCGGATATGCCACTCCGTACTTTTTCGCAAGCTCCAGAACATTCTTTACTGTATGATGAGAATGTCCTGCACTTGCTGCGGTCTGTCTCAGACTGTAGCCCATATTGCTGAGCCTGAGTATCTCTTTGTAGTCCACCATTTGATAGACCTCCTTGATATGTAGTCACGTCTCTAACGTGCTATATCAAGTATATCATATTTTACCGTGCACTGCCCGTGGGCACTCAGCGGCAAAGTGTGGCATTTTCTCCGTGCAGCTGTGGCTGTGCGGGCGGTATATACAAGTGGTATTTTGTACAAAGTTTATCAATCTTACTTGTCTATTCTGCCGCTCGATTGCAACGAGCTAAAGTTGTGGATAGTGCTTTTAGAATATTCACTTCGTGTCGGAGTGCATCATTTTCCTGTGCAAGAGATTAGACCTGTTCT
>CAJKFZ010000070.1 GCA_905199285.1 uncultured Ruminococcus sp. | reverse complement strand
TCAAGTAGCGGATTCTGTTCGCATACAGCTTCCTCAAGCACTCATTTATCAAATTTAAGCCATGAAGGCTCTCGGTTTTCGAGATATTCCATAAAAGAAACTCCAATCTGCCGTCATGCGGCATTATTCAATAAAATGAACAGCTTATACATATTTATTATATTACTTTTATTGCAATATGTCAAGTTTTCTGCTGAAATTTAACACGCAGCAGCGGTATTTGCTTTTTATTATGCTTATATCAAGGGGGACGCTGTCCCCCTGCCCCCTGCCAAAGGGATATCATTCCTTTGGAAACCCGGTATTAATCCTCTCAGATACCCATAAAGTGTATCTGAGAGGATTAGGGCAGGATACCCGGACAAAAATAACCTCCTTCAGCAAGGAATTCAAGAGAAAAAGTTCACTTGATAAGCGTAATAAAAAGCAATTCTGCTGCTTCGTTTACTTTTAAAATTTACTCTTGACAAAATAAATTTACTGTGATATAATGTATACAGAGCATATATCTGCTCAATACGGATCTTTCAGATGAGAATTCCGAAATATAGATGTGTGGGCCCTGTGCAACAAGACCCCGTGAACCATGTCAGGCGGGGGACCGAGCAGCATTAAGCGGTGCGTGTTGTGTGCCGCAGCAAGCCTGCACATCTATGTTCCGGAATTTTTTGTTAAGGAATGGAGGGTTATAATGAAGTTTTTACCGTTTCTCCCCGTAAGTGCAAAGCGAGTTCTTATCTGCATTGTAAGAGCTGTGCCAAAGGCTCTTGCCCTGGAAGCGGCAGCTTCGCTCATTCTTTTTACGTTTGCTTTTTTTTATTTCAGCGGCGGAGAAGTTGCATACAGTGAACTTCTTGGATCGTCTGTGTTTCTTTTTTTTGTAATGTTGGTGATCTGCTATATTGGACAACTCAGGCATTATTCATCAAATTTTTTCCACCGCTACGACGACGAACTTATCGGCAAGGCTTTTACCGGATTAAACCGTAAATCCGCCATTTTTGAAAAGGGACTTGAACTTTTTCATAATAATGATTTTCGCCTTGCTCTTGAAATTTTCACCGATCTCGAGGACGAAAAATACTCCAAAACGCAGCAGGAACAGGGTGTTGTTTCATTCTACAGAGGAAGATGCTATGATATTATGGGAGCCTTTCCCAACGCTCTGATATGCTACGAAAAAGCTGTCGAAAACAATTTCTATTACGATGGGATTCCGCTTCTTATTGCAAGAGCGAGCTTTGAAAACGGCGAAACTCAGCGTGCTGTTGACATTTATAAGGGATTGCTCGATTCCGAACGTGAAAATCGGTATGAACGTATTGTCCGAACTTCTCTCGGTCATACCTACCTCAAAACCGGCGACAGCGAAACTGCGCTTAAATGGTTTCAGGATGCAATCGACCGTCACGAAAATTATGCGGAGGCTCTTGCCGGAGCTGCAATAGCTCAGGTCAGTCTCCACAATTTTGAAGAAGGAGATAAGCTCTATCGCCTTGCTCTTATCAATAATATTGAAAACTCCGAAAACTTTACCAACTATTATAAAGAGATTCAGGCGGCGGCTCTGCTTGAATCAGATTACACCATTGCCAAATAATTTCTGAAAAGGAGGTTATTCCTGTGTACAAGGCTCTTTACCGAAAATGGAGACCGATGACCTTTGACGACGTTATCTCTCAGCAGCAGACCACTGAAACGCTGAAAAATCAAATCATCAGCGAAAAAACTGCACACGCATATCTGTTTACCGGTTCAAGAGGAACAGGAAAAACTACCTGCGCAAGAATCCTCGCCAAGGCTGTAAATTGCCGCAACATGAAAAACGGCAACCCCTGTCTGGAATGCGACATATGCCGTGATGCCGACAGCGGCGCTCTGACCGATATCATCGAAATAGACGCAGCGTCCAACAACGGTGTTGACGATATCCGTGATCTGCGTGATGCGGCAGTCTATACTCCGGAAAGAGGAAAATTCAAGGTTTATATCATTGACGAGGTTCATATGCTCTCGCAGAGCGCATTTAATGCTCTTCTGAAAATCATGGAAGAACCTCCGTCTTACGTTAAATTTATTCTTGCAACGACCGAAATTCATAAAGTTCCGGCAACTATCGCTTCCAGATGCCAGAGATACGATTTCCGCCGTATCAAATCGGAAGATATCGCTTTAAGACTTAAATTTATTGCGGAACAGGAGAAAATCGCTCTGACGGACGATGCGGCTTCTCTCATAGCCAGAATTGCCGACGGCGGTATGCGTGACGCAATTTCCCTGCTCGATCAGTGTTCAGCCTGCTCCGAAGAAATTACGGCTGAAACTGTTTCAATGGCTGCCGGAATTGCCGGAAAAGACCACCTTTTCAGTCTGCTTGAAGCAATTGCGGATTCCGACGCCTCGACTGCGCTTTCCATAACAGGAACGCTTTACGATATGTCCAAAGACCTTACAAGGCTGTGCGAAGAACTTATTTCTCAGCTAAGAAATATCATGCTTCTGAAAGCTTCTCCCGAAACGGCTGAAAACCTCATTATTTGTCTGCCGGACGAACTTGAAAGGCTAAAGGCTCTCGCAGAAAAATCAGACCTCGATACCGTAATGGATCGCCTTACAGCTCTTCAGGAATGCCGTGAACGTATGCAGAGGGCAATGAACAAACGTGTCGAGTTTGAAATGGCTCTTATAATGCTCTGCGGAAAAAGGGCAAAAATCAGCGAAGGTATTGACAATTCTGAAATTTATGATAAAATAAAACAGTTGGAGAATAAAATCAGTTCCGTTTCAGCCGGAACAGTCCAGCTCGCTAAAAAGAGTGAAGAGCCGGAGGTTCTTACGGCAAACAGTCCCGTAAGCGAACCCGAAGTTACTCCTAATATCGACATCAAAAAGCTTAAACCCGAAGATCTTATCCCCTGCACAAGGTGGAACGAGATCCTTGAGGAATTTAAAAATGTAAATCCGTCCGTTGCCGGAAGCCTTGACGGTTCATTCGCTGCGACTGCCGGAAATTATATGTTTATAACCTCGCAGAACAGGTTTTTCATTACGCTTTTCAAAGTAAAAGAAAACGCTCTTTCCCTTGGTGAAGTCATTTATCGCATACTCGGTCAGCGGTATGTAATCAGAGCAAGATGCGCTACAACGGTCGATCAGCAGAAGAGTATGGCTGAACAGCTTATCAAAAAGGCTATAGACAGCAATATCGAAACGGCTGTAGACAATAATCAATAATGCTGAATTTCTGCATTTTTTCAATTAAGGTAACACCGCACAAAGATTGTGCGGCAGATGCGCAGTCGATTTTTTTGTCAGATTGTATAAAAACGACGCAGGCATACTGTCGTATGTCAAGGAGTTTTTGTGCAAGATGACAGAAAAAGCGCAAGCAGATGACGTGCAAAGCCGCAAGGCGGTCTTTGTGCGGTGTTGCCTTAAAAAGAATGCAGTTGCAATAAACTATAAAAATTTTAAGGAGAATTTAAAAATGAAAGCAAGAATCCCTAAGAATATGGGCGGCGGCGCTCAGAATATGAATCAGATGATCAAACAGGCTCAGAGAATGCAGGATCAGATCACTGAACTTCAGGAAGATATCGAGGAGAGAGAGTTTTCCGCAACAGCAGGCGGCGGCGCAGTTGAAGTTACTGTAACAGGCAAAAAGACGATCAAGGCTCTTTCTATCAAGCCGGAGGTCGTTGATCCGGAGGATATCGATATGCTCCAGGATCTCATCATCAGCGCAATAAACGAGGCTATCAACAACGTTGAAGCTACTACCGAAGAAGAAATGAGCAAGATCACAGGCGGAGTTTCTCTTCCCGGACTGTTTTAATCAATAATGGCTGACCATAATGCTCTTCCTCTTGTGATTTTAGCGGAAAAATTCGCTTCTCTTCCCGGAATAGGCATGAAATCGGCTCAAAGGCTTGCGTATTACGTTATGTCTATGGAAACGGAAGCAGTTGAAGATTTTGCCCAGGCGCTTATTGACGCAAAGAAAAACGTTCATAGCTGCAAATGCTGTCAGAATCTGACGGAAAGGGAACTTTGTCCGATATGCAGCGATGATGAGCGTGACAAAAGCGTTATATGCGTTGTCGAAAATCCAAAGGACGTTACCGCTTTCGAGCGTACAAGAGAGTATAACGGAGTTTACCACGTTCTTCACGGACTTCTCTCGCCGATGGACGGAATCACTCCCGACAGACTGAGAATTAAAGAGCTTCTTTCAAGAATCGCTGCCGGAAACGTTTCCGAAGTAATCATGGCAACAAACCCAACTGTTGAAGGGGATGCGACCGCAATGTACGTTGCAGGACTGCTTAAACCTATGGGTATAAAGGTTACAAGGCTCGCTTTCGGACTTCCAGTGGGGGGAATTCTCGAATACGCCGATGAAGTTACACTTTATAAAGCTCTTGAAAACAGAAATGATATGTAAAAAGGACGCAATTTGCGTCCTTTTCTTATATCAGAGCGTGTTTACATAAAAATGTAATGCACGTCTTTTCGGCAAATTCTGACGACTACAGCGTTGAAAATATTTGACAAGCGACAGCTTGCCTGCATATTTTCGCCTTGTATTCGCCAAAATTATGCTCGAAAATCCGCACATTTATTTTATGTGAACACGCTCTAAATTGATTCAAACGAATCGATTTTCCATTCACCGTTGTCGAGAACGACATGAATTACCATTAGCTGTGTACTGCCATACCATTCAAATGGAGCATATACTGTAAATGAAGTATCAGTTATATCAGATATCTCCCTATTCTTATCAAGAAAATTGAATCCGCTTCCTGTTGGTGCGACTTTTCCGTACAATTCACCGTTAACATCAATATATCGTGGTTCATCGACATAGAGAATACCTGAATACCGCCTATTTATCATAGCTTCTGTCAGATGCGATTCTATATAAGTGCGAAGATCGTCAGTATTTGAAAACTGCGTATCAATAACCTTAGCAAAAGTATTACCGTTTTCATCAGTGAATGCCGTATCCATATCGAACGTGACATTTCCTCCGCCGATTTT
Source organism: uncultured Ruminococcus sp. (assembly GCA_905199285.1). Taxonomy (GTDB): domain Bacteria; phylum Bacillota; class Clostridia; order Oscillospirales; family Ruminococcaceae; genus Ruminococcus. Next base: position 6,801 of record CAJKFZ010000070.1, on the reverse strand, counting down.
ATCAATATAATTCAAAGCAATTAAAAGCTTGTCCGCATATTTTGAACATTCGGTATTTTTGACCGGAGGCTCACGTTCTTCTGATGAAGAAATGTCAGAGGTTGCAACAGTTGTTGATTCCGGAATTGGAATTTCCACCTCTGATGGTTCGTTTAGCTCGTTGGAATAAACAGATTGTGTTGATGTCGTATAAATACTTGAAGCTGTAGTTAATGCGGTTGAAGTCCGAACAGGGACTTCTTTATAAGTTGTTGACGAACTATTGTCGTTATAAGAGGTTGTTGCAGAAAACACATCGTATTCAGAAGGCCCGATCGGAGATACGGTATTTTTTCTGCCAAGCTTATTCAGCAAAATTATACCTGTAACTGCTGCACCGGTTGTTAAAAGGCATACGGAAGCAGCGAATACCGCTTTGCAAAATCTTGTACGGGAATAACGTTCAACGCCGATAACTTTAGACTTATCCGTTGTATCGGAATCAACGCTAAAGAAATATTTCTTTTGATGAGCATACTTTTTTTCACTTTTGGCAAACATTCTCTTTAAATCGCTGTCACTGAGCGGTGCACTGCAATCGGAAAGCCAATCAACAGTTTCTTCGTCTGCGTTATTTAAAATATCAAATACATTATTTTTTTTCATTTTTTTCTCCTCGTTTAAAATGTTATTTCAAGATCAGAAAATTTTTGTCTGAGACGATTCATTGCACGTCCGCAGCGCATTCGTACGGCTGACGCTTTCATTGACAAATTATCCGCTATTTCCCTTGAAGACATATTATAGTAAAATTTCTGAATAATTATATCCGAATCTGGTTTACCAAGCTCTTTAACAGCGTTTATCAGCAGTTGACGAAGCTCGTTTTTTTCTGCTTTTTCTTCAAGATCAAATCCGGTATCTATTGAATCCGGAGCGCTATCTATTGATACCGTACGTCCATATTTAGCAGAAATACTGCGGTATGCGTCGATTGCACGTCTTTTTGCAATACTTCCTATATAGCTTTTCAAATCGCCATGATAGTCGGATTTATTTTCAAAACTCAAATAAATGTCCGCAAAAACATCGCTGACGCATTCTTCTATATCCTCACGGCTGCCATATTTTCTAAGACGATTGAATACTATTGTATAGACATATCTGCAATATTCGTCAAAAATAGCTTTGTGGGCTTTATGCGGCGAGATTTCCAGCAGCGAGTATAATTCGCTTCCTGTCATTTTGATTCCTCCTGTTAATTATTGAAAAGTAAATTTCACTTCTATAATATACTTTCGCATAAACCGCTCGAATTGTCACATACTCTGAAATATTTTTTTCTTTTACTTAATTATCAGAGGAAAATTTACGTTGCAATTTGTAATTATAGGCAACACCGCACAAAGATTGTGCGGCAGATGCGCAGTCAGATTTTTCGTCAGATTGCATAAAAACGACGCAGGCATACTGTCGTATGGCAAGAAGTTTTTGTGTGATATAACGGAAAATATGTACCCCAAGGACACTTCCTTCGGGCGCAGCAGATGACGTGCAAAGCCGTCAGGCGGGCTTTGTGCGGTGTTGCCTATACTTTCATAGAGCGTTTTCACATAAAAAAACACATCTTTCCGACAAAATATGTCCAAAAGATGTGCAGCACTCTAATATTTAAACTGACCGTTGCCGATAAACTCGCAAATAAGCGAATCCGAAGGAATTTCCGCAGCGTCGAGCGGTTCAAGAGCTTCAAGAATTTCAAGCGTTTCCCTGATTTCAGGAATATCGTTCATTTCACGCAGCTCGTCTATAAGCGAACTGCGGTAAACGTTAAGCTCGTAAGACATAAAAGTATCAACATCATAGTCCGAGCGGTCTTTGTACGGCATAATGTATTTATTTTCGCCGTTTTCAACGCTGTGGAACATATTCATAGTCTCCATAAGCGAACGCTGACGGAACTTTCTGTCACGGATCATGCGGCGGAGCAAGCGGATTCTCGACGGATGAAGAATGACGTTTCCGTCGGTCACACGAGTTCTTACGCTGATATAAATCTTGCAGATCTTGCTGTCTGGAACTGTTATAACATCCGGATTAAGAGCATGGATTCCCTCGAAAATAACCAGCTCGCCGCACTGACGAACAAATTTACGTCCCGAACTTTCTCTTGAAGAGGTTTTGAAATTATATTTCGGAAGCTCGATTTCCTTGCAGGAGCTTATCGCCTCTATCTGACGGTTGAGAAATTCCTTATCGACACGAAGCGGCGATTCAAGGTCGATTTTTCCGAGAGCGGAGAGACTTTTTTCCTCTTCCGTAAGCGAACAGAAATAATTGTCCATAGAAAGAGTATGGGTTTTGCTTCCACGTTCTTCAAGCATTTTCGCAAGCATCATAGCAGTTGTGGTTTTTCCTGAACCGGAAGGCCCTGCGAGAAGAATTACAGGTTTTTCATCACGACTTGCAACAATGTCGTCGGCGATTCTGCCCAGTCTGAAAAGGTAGTCTTCATTTACGGATTTAATATATTCCTGCGGAGATTTTCTTATTCCGCTGTTGATTCTTGTAACTTCAATGTTCATGAAATTGCTCCTTTGTGATGTGGATTACGGATTATTATATGTTTAAAAAGTTCTTTGGGTTTCTAAAATGCAACAACAATTATGAAAGTTTCGGTCAAGCCTTTTCAAAGGCTTGTAGGAGTCCAGAGGACGGCTGTTCTCTGTTCGCAGTCCGCAGACTGCGAACTCCCCATATTGCGCAGAATTTTACTACAATTTAATTTTACCATATTATCCCTTAAATTACAAGAAAAAATTTGCGGAGACGCAATATCTCCGCAAATTCTCATTTATCTTACTTTTTTCGCAATATCGTCGATAAGCTTTACAAGCAGATCAGCCTGAGTCATTGAGCCGAGGTCGCCCTCTCTTCTCGAACGTACCGAAACTGTTCCCTCTTCAACCTCTTTGTCGCCGATAGTGAGCATTATCGGGAGCTTTTCAACCGTTGCGCTGCGTATCTTCCAGCCAACCTTTTCTGCTCTGTCGTCGATAGAAGCTCTGATTCCGGCAGCTTCAAGCTTCTCAAGAACCTCTCTGCTGTAATCAAGATGACGGTCTGCAACAGGAATTATTCTTACCTGTTCGGGAGCTACCCAAAGCGGAAGCGCTCCGGCATATTTTTCGATCATATATGCAAGGGTTCTCTCATAACAGCCGAGCGAAGTTCTGTGGATGATATACGGACGCTTCTTTGTTCCGTCAACGTCAACGTATTCCATGCCAAAACGCTCTGCAAGAAGCATATCTATCTGGATAGTAACAAGAGTATCCTCTTTGCCGTAAACGTTTTTATACTGAATGTCAAGCTTAGGGCCATAGAATGCGGCTTCATCAATACCGATAGAATATTCAACTCCGAGATGATCAAGGATCTTAGCCATTACAGACTGAGCCTCTTCCCACTGCTCGGCAGTACCCTCATACTTATTCTTAGGATTAGCAGGATCCCACTGTGAGAAACGGAAGGTACAGTCCTCAAGCAAACCGACTGTTCCGAGCATATACTTTGCAAGCTCAAGACAATCCTTGAATTCCTCTTCAAGCTGGTCGGGACGAAGAACAAGGTGTCCCTCTGAAATTGTAAACTGACGGACACGGATAAGACCATGCATTTCGCCGGAATCCTCTTTACGGAATAAAGTTGAAGTCTCGCCGAGACGCATTGGAAGCTCTCTATAAGAACGCTGTCTGTTGAGATAAACCTGATACTGGAACGGGCAGGTCATCGGACGAAGAGCGAAACACTCCTTTGTTTCGTCATACGGATCGCCGAGGATGAACATACCGTCAAGATAATGATCCCAGTGTCCGGAAATTTTATAGAATTCTCTCTTAGCCATAAGAGGAGTTTTTGTGAGAAGATAGCCGTGCTTCTGCTCAACATCCTCAACCCAGCGCTGGAGAGTCTGAATAACTCTTGAACCCTTTGGAAGAATTATAGGAAGTCCCTGACCAACAACGTCGACAGTTGTGAAATATTCAAGCTCACGTCCCAGCTTATTGTGGTCACGCATTTTAGCTTCCTCACGCTGCTTGATATCGGCTTCAAGCTCGGCAGCCTTCGGATAAGCTGTTGCATAAACACGGGAGAGCATCTTGTTCTTCTCAGAACCTCTCCAGTATGCGCCTGTGCACGAAAGAAGCTTGAATGCCTTGACCGGAGCAGTCGTCATAAGGTGAGGGCCGGCGCAGAGGTCAACGAATTCGCCCTGCTTATAGAATGAGATAGGCTCGCCCTTGCCGACGTGTTCCTCACAAAGCTCGACCTTGTAAGGCTCGTCCATTTCTTTAAGCTTTGCGATAGCTTCTTCCGGAGAAAGCTCAAACTGCTCAAGGGGCAGACCTTCCTTAACGATCTTCTTCATTTCAGCCTCGATTTTTTCAAGCTCATCCTGAGTGAACGGCTTTTCAAGGTCGAAATCGTAATAGAAACCGTTGTCGATAGCCGGACCGATAGCAAGCTTAGCCTGCGGATAAAGTCTTTTCACAGCCTGTGCAAGAATGTGGGAAGCTGTATGCCAGAAAGTCTTTTTGCCGTCGATAGAATCGAATGTGCAGACCTCGAATTCGCAGTCGCTGTCAACAACGGTGCGGAGATCCTTGACCTCGCCGTTGATCTTAACGCAGCATGAAGCCTTGTACAGTCCCATGCCGATTCCCTTGATGATTTCGGAAGCTGGCATTGCGGATTCGATCTCACGAATACTGCCGTCCTTTAATGTTAGTTTGATCATGATAATATTCTCCTTTTCGCATAAAGTAAAAAAGTCCCATATGCCTATAATTAGGCACAAGGGACGATAATAAACCGTGATTCCACCCTGATTCACACGGAACAAAATTCCGTATCTCATTGGCTCGTTAACGGGAGCAGCCGGCGTGTATTAAACGCACTCAGAGGCGGTGTGCATCATTCCCCGTCATACAGCCTTCCCACCAATCGGCTGCTCTCTGAAATAACGTTCCGGAATTTGCCTTCCTCATCAAAGATTTAAGCTATTACAAATACATCTTATCATACTTTTTCTTATTTGTCAAGGATTTTTTTCATAAAGGGGACTCTGTCCCCTTAACCCCCTGCCAAAGGGATATCATCCCTTTGGAAACCCACAATTAAATTATTCTCAATACCCCATAAAGAGGTATTGAGAATAAATAGAATTAACAAATCTTTAGCAATAGATAAAAGAAAGCAAAATCACAATTATATATGCAAAAAGAAAAACTGCCGCACCAAAAGTGCAGCAGTTTAAAATTGATCTTAGTAATAAAATTACTTGATTTCGATTGTAGCGCCAGCAGCCTCGAACTTTTCCTTAAGCTCGTTAGCCTCTGCCTCGGAAACGCCTTCCTTGATAGCCTTAGGAGCAGACTCAACTACTTCCTTAGCTTCCTTAAGGCCAAGACCGAGAACTTCCTTAGCAACCTTGATAACAGCCATCTTAGCGTCACCAAATGAAGCAAGAACTACGTCGAATTCTGTCTTAGCAGCTTCGCCAGCGCCAGCAGCACCAGCAGCAGGAGCAGCAGCAACCATTGCTGTTACGCCGAATTCCTCCTGAATTGCGTCTACGAGCTCGGAAAGCTCAAGAACGGAAAGAGTCTTGATATCTTCAACAAATTTTGTAATTTTCTCTGAAGCCATGATAATTTTCTCCTTTATAAAATTTTTGCCGTTTCGGCTGAGTTTAATTAAGCTGCGGATTTAGAAATCCTGTTAAAACGAATGAAATCAGGCAGCTTCTTCTGATTTCTTGTCTGCAACAGCCTGAAGGGTTGCAGCGAGCTTCTGAAGGGGACCCTGAAGGGAACCAACGAGCTGAGCGAGAAGAACATCCTTTGAAGGAATCTTTGAAAGAGCAGTAACGCCTGCCTGATCGTAAATTTCGCCTTCAACATAACCAGCCTTGAGATTGAACTTCTCTTCACCGGCCTTTTCAGCAAACTTACCAAGAATTCTTGCAGGAGCAGTCTGATCGTCGTTTGAAAGAGCGATAGCTGTTGTTCCGTTAAGAGCTTCTTCAAAACCCTCGATACCGCAGTTCTTGAAAGCACGGAGAAGAAGAGTATTCTTTTCTACGAAGTAGTTAACGTTAGCCTCACGAAGCTCTTTTCTGAGCTTAGTATCTTCTTCAACAGTAATTCCCTTATAATCAACGAGAACGCCTGAAACGGAAGCCTTGATGAGGTCTGTAAGCTGTTCTACCTTAGCCTTCTTTGCTTCGAGTACAGCATTGCTTGGCATTGTGTATTCACCTCCGAATAAAATATCATCGTATCCGAAAGCAACGTGTTCATATCCGCTGAAAGCGTGAACACAAAAAATGCCCTTTTCCGACAGTACGGGAAAGGACAAAGATAATTCGTAATGAATCAATTGCTATTCCTCGGTGGGACTTACGGAAAAAAATCCAGCCAACTGTCTTTAGAATACGATATAATTCGCTGTTAAGTTTACAGCTTTATTATTATACCATATATATTCAGGCTTGTCAAGTAATTTTTTGGATTTTTATAGAAAAATTTTTCCGTTTAGAATCAAAACGCAAATACATCGCTTGACATAGAAATTTTAATGTGTTATAATATAAATACAAGAGGATACTGCGATAAGCGGTTCTCCCTCAGAAATGTTATGTGAAATAACCGTTATCCGTGGTGGGAGGGCGGTTATTTCTTTTTATTATTGCTGAGATTTATAATTGCAACTACAAGCATAAGTAATGTTAGTAATTCGATTATAGTCATTTCAGCT
>CAJKFZ010000069.1 GCA_905199285.1 uncultured Ruminococcus sp. | reverse complement strand
AAAGGATTCGACAGTGCCGTTGAAGCCGTTAAAAGCAATACTGCAAAATGCGTTATAACAGCGTCGGACGCTTCGGAAAAAACCGTTAAGGAAACTGCTTTTTTCTGTGATAAATATAATGTTCCGCTTCTTGGCTCGGAGCTTTCAAAGGAAGAGATCAGAACGCTTTGCGGTAAAAGCACTGCTGTTATCGCAGTCTGCGACAGTGGGTTTGCAGGAGGATTTGAAAAAATAATCACAGGTTAATGTGTTAATATATAAGTTCTGAATAATATTGCCGATGTATACGGCAGAAACAGATGGAGGTATGACAGCCTATGGCAAAAAAGATAAAGTTAAGCGACGCTGCTAAAGATCTCAGCGTTACCTCACAGGAAATCATCAATTACTTCGCTGATAAGGGCGATACAAAGAAAAAGGCAGGCTCTGCGCTTACAGAAGAGGAAATGAATCTTCTTCTCGAGCATTATACAAAGTCAAATGAAGTAAGCTCGTTCGACGGATATTTCGCTTCCAAGAATGATCCTAAGCCTGAAAAGAAAATAGAGACTGCTGAAAAGGAAAATAAGCTGGCACAGGCAAAAGCTCCGAGAAAGAAGCCTGCCGAGAAAAAGACAGGCGCTAAACAGGAGGTTCAGAAAAGTCCTGATAAGAAGCCTGAAAAGAATAACGCTCCGGAGCAGGCTGTTAAAAAACAGCAGCCGGCTAAAAGCGAAGCTCCCACAATAAATGAAAAGAAAGAAGAGCAGAATTTGGCTAATCGTAAAGAGAATAATAAGCAGCATAATACCGAGAATCAGGCAGCTAAGCCTGTTGAGAAAAAGGCAGAATCCGTTAAAACCGAAACTGTAAAGGCAGAACCTGCAAAACAGCCGCAGAATACTGCTCAGCCTAAGAATAATAAAAAGAACGACAAGAAAGATAAGCCTCAGGCTAAGGCTCAGGAAAGAGGAGAGCGTACTAAGTTCAATTCCGGATTCAGCTCTGAAACGGCTCAGACTTCTACTCAGCGCAGAACCGTTGATACAAGAGGAAGCTATGTCGATCTCGATAAGTATAACGAGCGCTATGAACAGATCGCTCCTGCAAATAAGCACAAGAACGACAATTATTCCTCTAAGAAGCAGAAGATCAATCAGAAATCTGCTCAGAGAAACCGTCAGCAGTATTCCAAAAAGGAAACAGAAGCTGAAAAGCTCAAGCGTCTTGAGCTTGAACGTGCAAGAAAACAGCAGCTCAAGGTTCTTATCCCTGATGAGATAACCGTAGGAGAGCTTGCTTCACGTCTTAAAGTTACTGCTACAGACGTTATAAAGAAGCTTATGGGACTCGGCATTATGGCTTCTATCAATCAGGAGATCGACTTCGATACGGCTTCTCTCGTTGCAGAAGAGCTCGGAGCAAAGGTTGAAAAGGAAGTTATCATCACCATTGAAGAGCGTCTTATCGACGACAGCGACGATGACGATACAAACCTTGAACCAAGATGTCCTGTAGTTGTTGTTATGGGACACGTTGACCACGGTAAGACTTCTATTCTCGACCGTATCAGAAACGCTCATGTTGCCGCAGGTGAAGCAGGCGGAATCACTCAGCATATCGGCGCATATCAGGTAAATATCGACGGTCAGGACATTACTTTCCTCGATACTCCCGGACACGAAGCGTTTACATCAATGCGTGCAAGAGGAGCTAACATCACCGATATCGCTATCCTTGTTGTTGCCGCAGACGACGGTATCATGCCGCAGACTATCGAGTCTATCAACCATGCCAAGGCTGCCGGAGTTTCAATTATAGTCGCTATCAACAAAATGGATAAAGAGGGCGCAAATCCCGATAGAATAAAGGAAGAGCTTACTAAATTCGACCTCGTATGCGAGGATTGGGGCGGCGATGTTATCTGCGTTCCCGTTTCCGCTAAAACAGGCGAGGGTATTGACGAACTTCTCGAAAACGTTCTCCTCGTTGCCGAAGTAAAGGAGCTTAAAGCGAATCCGGAGCGTCTTGCAAAGGGTACGGTAATCGAGGCTCGTCTCGATAAGGGAAGAGGTCCTATTGCAACGCTTCTCGTTCAGAACGGTACTCTTAAACAGGGCGATGTGCTCATCGCAGGAACATCTGTCGGAAGAGTACGTGTTATGACAAGCGATAAGGGAAGAACAGTTAAGTCCGCAGGTCCTTCCGTTCCTGTCGAGATAACAGGTCTTGCAGACGTTCCGAGCGCAGGAGATATCTTCAATGCCGTTGAGGACGAAAGACTCGCAAGAGAGCTTGTTGAAAAGAGAAGACACGAGGCTAAGCAGGAGCAGTTCAACGCTTACAGAAAGGTTACTCTCGATAATCTCTTCAGTCAGATCGCAGAGGGCGAGATCAAGGAACTTACTATCATCGTAAAAGCCGATGTACAGGGTTCTGTTGAGGCTGTTAAGCAGTCGCTTGAAAAGCTTTCAAACAACGAGGTAAGAGTAAGAGTTATCCACGGTGCAGTTGGAGCTGTTAAAGAGAGCGACGTTATGCTCGCAAGCGCTTCAAACGCTATTATTGTCGGATTCAACGTAAGACCGGATCCCGTTGCTGCTGAAAATGCTGCAAGAGACGGCGTTGATATCCGTCTTTACAGAATCATTTACGATGCTATCGAGGAGATCTCTACGGCTATGAAGGGAATGCTCGCTCCTAAGTTTAGAGACGTTGAGCTTGGAAGAGTTGAGGTTCGACAGGTTTACAAGATCTCGAACGTCGGCATGGTTGCAGGAAGCTACGTTCTCAGCGGTAAGGCAACAAGAGGTTGTCAGGTTCGTGTCGTTCGTGACGGAATCATTATCGCTGACGATAAAATTGCCGGTCTTAAAAGATTCAAGGACGACGTTAAGGAAGTTGCCGACGGATATGAATGCGGTATCAGCCTTGAAAAGTTCAGCGACGTTAAGGAAGGCGATATCTTTGAAACTTATGTCGTAGAAGAATATCGTGAGGATTAAATTCGTTTTCCGAAACGTATGCGTTGTATATCAGCGGATACGTTTCGGTTAAGTAAAAACAGGGGGAGTTAAACTATGGATAACAGCAGAATGAGTACAGCCGATATGCTTCAGTACTGCAATGAAGCGTTGGCATGGGATGATTTTGGCCCGATTGATATTTACTTTTTTGAATCTGTGAAAAAAATTCTTCTCGGTCAATGCAGTGCAATGGAAGAACCGGAAGAGGTTATAGACGATCTTATGGGAATCGAGCGTCCGGTAAGCGATACGGAGCTTGAGCCTGATTATGATAAATATGCCGATATCTATTACGGTGAAGAGGGCGACGACGATATTCCCGATTACAGCCGCAGCGATGAGGACGAAGCTTTTTCATCCGTTATGTTCAGCGAGGGCTTTTTCGATGAAGCATCAGATGAAAATGAGAACGCTAAGGCTTCTGAAACTTATGAAACATCCGATATACCGTCTGAAAGCGAAGTATCGGAAGATTCTGATAAAGATGAAAAAAAACAGGACAGCAAGGGAAGCTTTACTGTTAATATATAAGAACTGACTGTATGTCTGAAAAGAAAGGAAAATATGCCTAATTTTAAAAACAGCCGGATGGCAGAGGATATTAAAAGAGAAATGACTGCGATTCTGCGTGAACTTAAAGATCCGAGAATCGACAAGATGCTCACTATTGTAAGAACCGATCTGTCGGGAGATATGTCGGGATGCAAAATTTACGTTTCAAGCTTTGAGGGCATTGAAAAAACCAGAGAATCCGTTCAGGGACTTAAAAGCGCATCAGGATTTATCCGCAGAGAGCTTTTCCACAGACTTAAAATGCGCAAATCGCCTGAGCTTACTTTCATTGCCGATAATTCTATCGAAAGAAGCGCAGAGATAAGCAAAAAACTCAGCGAGCTTATCGACGAGGAGGAGTGACCATGTATATTGACTTCCGTGAAGCCGAACTTTTTCTCAGAAACTGTGAGGACGCCGTTATCGTTACTCATCAGAATCCCGACGGCGACTGCATCGGTTCGGGTTTTGCCTTGAAGGACATTCTCGCAGAACTCGGAATCAGAAGCAGGGTGGTTTGCAGCGACGAGTTCCCGAAGCGTTTCGATTTTCTGACCAATGTCGGAGCAGGCGAGGATTTTGAGCCGAAATCGTTTATTTCAGTCGATATTGCCGATAAAAAGCTTATGGGACGGTATGAAGCTGTTTATGGCGACAAAATTCAGCTTTGTATAGATCATCATATCTCGAACAAGGATTATGCGGAGAAAACTCTCCTTCGTGGCGACGCTGCGGCTGCCTGCGAGGTTATTTACGATCTTGCTCAGTTTATGGGAGTTGATATTTCAAGACACTGCGCTATGTGCCTTTATACCGGTATTGCTACTGATTCCGGATGCTTCAAGTATGACTGTACTACTCCGAGATCCCATGAGATTGCCGCTGAAATGATGCGTAAATACGATATCAATTTTTCGAGGATCAACCGCTATATGTTCGATGTTAAATCTAAGGGAAGAATGATGCTTGAAAGCCGTCTGAACGAGCTTATGGAAAGCTACCTCGGCGGAAAGCTCAATATCGTGGCTGTAACTCAGGATATGATGAAGGAAATGGGCGTTGCTATGGAAGAGCTTGAGGGCTTTGCTCCGCTTACTATCCAGCTTGAAGAAAGTGAGGTCGGAATCCTTATGCGTGAGCGTGAGGACGGAGTTTTCAAATGCTCGTTCCGCTCGGCAAACGATATCAACGTTTCCGAAATATGCCAGACTGTCGGCGGAGGCGGTCATGCAAAGGCTGCCGGATGCGCAATGCGAGGTAATATCGAGGATATCAAAAAACAGCTTGTTGAAATTGTTGAAAAGGCGATAGGCTCATGAACGGAATATTGTGTGTAAACAAACCAAGCGGATTTACGTCGTTTGATGTTATAGCAAAACTCAGAGGAATCCTTAAAATAAAACGTCTCGGTCACGGCGGAACTCTTGATCCTATGGCAACGGGAGTTCTTCCGGTTTTCGTCGGAAACGCAACGAAAGCCTGCGATATTATGCCGGATAATTCAAAAAGTTATCTTGCCGGATTTCAGTTCGGAAAAACTTCCGATACTCAGGATATCACGGGTGAAATTCTGTCCGAATCGGATACAGCAGTAAGCTTTGAAATGCTGAAAGAGATAATTCCTCAGTTTACGGGGAAGATCATGCAGCTTCCTCCGATGTATTCTGCGGTTCAGGTGAACGGACAGCGTTTATACGATCTTGCAAGAAAAGGAGTCGAGGTTGAAAGAACTCCCAGAGAAATAGAGGTAAGCGGCATAAATATTGTTGAATACGATGAGGAAAAACGTGAGGGAAAGCTTGAAATAAAATGCGGAAAGGGTACTTATATCCGCACTATTATCAATGATATCGGAGAAAAACTCGGCTGCGGAGGTATTATGACCTCCCTTATCCGGACAAGCTCCGGCGGATTTACCCTTGATGACTGCTTCACTTTTGAACAGATTCAGCAGGCAAGAGACAACGACAGGCTTGAGGAGCTTATTCTGCCGATAGAGCGTGTTTTTGAGACGCTCCCGAAGCTGCGCCTGAATGAGGCTCAGACGAGAATGTACCGTAACGGAGTAAAGCTTGATCTTGCAAGAGTCAACAATTTAAACCGTGAGTGCAGCTTATACAGAGTATGCGGCTCTGACGGAGCTTTCATCGGAACGGCTTCTCCCGATTGGGAAAACGGTATTTTAAGAATAGGAAAGAATCTTTCATAAACGAGGTGACTAAAACTTGATCGAAATTGCAGAAAATGGCTGTATTACTGAAAAAACTGCGGTTGCTCTCGGCTTTTTCGACGGACTTCACAGCGGTCATCGCCTTGTTCTGTCGGAGGCGAAAAAATATGCGGAAAAAGGTTTTGCTCCGGCAGTTTTTACGTTCAATGCAGAATCGCTGGAATTCAAGCACGGTAAGCCTCTTGAATATATTTATACAAATTTCATGAAGCTTGAATATCTTGAAATGCTTGGGGCAAAGTACGTTTATTCTCCTGATTTTGACGAAATAAAGGCAAAAGACGGCGAAGAATTCGTTCGTGATATTCTTTGCAGGAAAATGAACGCAGGAGCTGTGGTCTGCGGAGATAATTTCCGTTTCGGGAAAAATGCCTGCTGCGGAGCCGAAGAACTTCGCCGATTCGGTGAGAAATACGGCTTTGAGGTCAGGATAATAACTCTTCCGCCGGATGCTTTTTCTTCGGAAAAATACAGAAATATGCTGCGTGAGGGAAAGGTTTATGAGCTTTATCAAAGCAGCAACGCTTACACGCTCTGTGCAGAGGTAGTTGACGGAAATCATATCGGCAGAACGATAAATTTCCCGACCATTAACCAGAATTTTGCTGAAAGGCAGCTCGTTCCGAAGCGTGGAGTATATCACACGATCGCTCTGTTAAACGGAAGATTTTATGATTCCGTTACCAACATAGGTGTAAAGCCGACTGTCGGAAACTGCGATAAGCCGCTTGCTGAAACTCATATTCTCGGATTTTCGGGAGATCTTTACGGTGCTTTTGTCGAATTGACCTTTTACCAATATATCCGTGAAGAAAAGAAATTCGGCTCACTCGACGAATTGAAAAAGCAGATCGCATCCGATGTCGAGTCCGTTCTTGCAGATTCGCCGCTAAATACGGATTTTAATTGTGACAACATATAATATTCGTAATGCTTTCACTGCATTATCACATTGATTATGTATCATTATATATAATGGCTTTAATTGACAAACAGTATCCTAATTTAAGGAGGGAACCTGATGATTGAGGTTAAAAACCTTACAAAAAGATATGGCGACAAGCTCGCTGTAAATAATATCAGCTTTAAAGTTGAAAAAGGAGAGATCCTCGGATTTCTCGGGCCTAACGGCGCCGGAAAATCTACGACTATGAATATGCTTACCGGATATATCTCCTCAACCGAGGGACATATTCTTATCAACGGCAATGATATTCTTGAAGAACCGAAAAAGGCAAAGGCTAATATCGGCTATCTTCCCGAAATCCCGCCGCTTTATCTTGATATGACGGTTGACGCATACCTTGATTTTATGTTTGACCTGAAGAAGTGTAAGCTTCCAAGAAAGGCGCATCTTAACGATGTTTGCAATCTCTGTAAAATCACGGATGTTAGAAAAAGAATTATAAAAAATCTTTCAAAGGGTTATAAGCAGAGAGTCGGTCTTGCTCAGGCGCTTATAAATAATCCGCCCGTTCTTATTCTGGACGAGCCGACTGTCGGTCTTGACCCGAATCAGATCATCGAGATAAGAACTCTTATCAAAAAGCTCGGAAAAAGACACACCGTTATTCTTTCATCACATATTCTGCCCGAAATTCAGGCGGTTTGCGACAGGATAATCATTATCAACAAAGGAACTGTTGCTGCTGATGGTACGGCGGACGAGATTGCAAAGAATATTACAAATGAGCACAAAATGACTCTGCGTATCGAAGGCGCAACTCATACCGCTTCCGATAAGGCTGAAATAACTGCCGCTATAAAGGCGATCAACGGAGTGAAATACGTTCGTGCCGATATGGAGCGTGAAAAGGGTATCTACGACTTTGACGTTGAAACCGACGGTCAGACCGATGTTCGCCGCAGCATCAACGAGCTTTGCAGAGAAAAAGGCTGGAATATTCTTATGCTTCAACTTTCAGACCTTACTCTTGAGGATATATTCCTGAAAATTACTATGGGTGAGGATCTGGGAAATAATGACGAAAAAAATAAGACCGAAAGCAAACCCCGTCCGAGAATAAATCTTGTTACGGCAGACGAAGCCGCTGAAGCTTCCGATGCTGACGGCGATGAGGATAAAAAGGAGGACGATGAATAATGGGCGCAATTTACAGACGTGAAATGGGTGCATTTTTTACATCAGGACTGGGATATGTTTTCTTAACGGTATTTTATGCATTTTCCGGATATTTCTTTTATACTGATGTTCTCAGCTCGAAAATAACCGATACTTCACCTATGTTCGTTTCAATGTTTATTATTTTTATTTTCCTTATCCCTGTTCTCACTATGAGACTTTTAAGTGAGGAAAAGAAAAACAAAACGGATCAGGGACTTCTTACAGCTCCGATAAGTCTTTGGGAGCTTGTTCTCGGTAAGTTTTTAGCTGCATTTACTCTTTTTGTTATCGCTGAAAGCATTATATTTATTTATGCGATAATCCTTAAATATCTTGGCGACGTTGTCTGGCCGACTCTTATAGGAAACTATGTTGCAATGCTTTTCCTCGGAGCTGCATTTATTGCTATCGGTCTTTTTGTATCTTCCCTTACGGAAAATCAGATGACCGCCGCTGTTGTAAGCTTTGTGGTTATGCTTATTCTTTATGTTTACGATGATATGTTCCTTGGAAGAATTTCAAACGATAAGGTTCTCGATGTTCTTTCAGCTCTTTCATTCCGTTCAAGATATGTTGAATTCACAACCGGTGTTTTCAGCGCCGGAAGCATACTCTTCTTCATCAGTACCGCTTTTCTCTTTAATTTCTTTACTATTAAGGTTTTAGAGAAAAAACGCTGGAGCTGATAACTTTTTGGAAAGGATGGTATGATGAAGATGAAAAATAATGAAATCGAAACTTCTGAAAAAAAGCCGAAGGCTCTCAGAAAAGTAAAATACGGTTCTATGGCGGTTATTACGACCGCAATTGTCGTTGCTATCGTAGTTGTTGTCAATGTTATGGCTTCTGTCATGGAGAAAAGAACTCCTTTGAAAATCGACCTTACTGCCGATAAAAGATACGATCTCAGTGATGAAACTGTCGACGTTCTTAAAAATCTTAATAATGATGTTGATATTCTCGTAACAATGCCGAAAAGCGATTTCAACACTTATTCTGAATATTATGAAAGAATGATCATGGCTTATTACGGCATGAACCTTGAATTTCCTTATGATATGATCCCTGTTATTCTTGAAAAGTATGAAATGTATTCAAAACAGGGCGGCAAAGGAAAGATAAATGTAAGATATGTAGACCTTAATAACGATCCGGACGCTATTTCGCCGTATTCCGATAATTACAACGGAGAGATAACAAAAAGCAATATCGTTTTCTCGTCAGGAGATAAAGTTAAGGTATTAAGCGAAACTGATATTATCAATATGATCCAGTTTGATCAGTCTACACTTCAGTCGAACGCTCCGTCGCTTGTTTTTGCCGGAGAAAGCAATATAACTTCTGAAATTATGAACGTTACCGATTCGCATATCGTAAATGTAGCGTTTGTAAAAACAATGAATGATCAGCCTATTTACAGAACTGACTACGAAAAGCAGGTAGGCGTTCTTGAAAATACTCTTCTTGCAAAGAACGGTTATGAATGTACTGACATCGATATAGCTAAGGATGAGCTTGATACTGAAAAATACGACCTTATCGTTATTCCGATGCCTCAGTATGATTTTACTGAAGCGATTATCGAAAAGCTTCAGGATTTTATGTACAATAATCAGATGTACGGTAAGAATATGATCTATATCCCTGACCTTGCAAGTACTAATCTTAACAATATCGGCGAATTCCTAGCTGATTGGAATATTCAGGTTGAAAACAGGATAATAGGCGACGTTTACTATGCAATGGGAAATAGTCCTACAAACATTCAGCTTTCTATAAACGACAGCGATTCTGTTGGATATATTCCGAATTCGGCCCTTCCGATAGTTGCTCCTTACTCAAGAGAGATCACTCTTTTAACGAAAAATAATGACAACGAGCTTACATCTGTTCTCAAATCATCTTCAATGTCGTATATTTCTAATGTCCTTACTGAAGGAGAGCAGGTTTCAGAAGAGGTTGGAGCAAGAGATGTTGTTGCTCTTTCAAAAAGAACTTATCAGAGCATTGAGGATCAGTTTGAAACAACTTCAAGCAGCGTTCTTGTTATAGGAAGCTCGATGATGTTCGATGAAGAACTTATTACTCAGACAAGCACTTACAACAACGCTAACGTTCTTTTGAATATTTTCAATACGATGACCGGAAAAGAAAACGGAGTTGTTATTCCTGAAAAGTCTTTGCAGAGAGCTGTTATCGCTCCTACAGCAAAGCAGGATAAGGGAATCAAGGTTGCAATTATTGTGATTCCGGTTCTTGTTGCGGCTGTTGGGTTGGTTGTATTGATAAGGAGAAGAAATCGATGAAAAAACAGGTTAAGGGAATAATCGGATTGGGCGCAGTTCTTGTTGTTCTCGGCGGCGGTCTTGCCGTTATGAAGCTTACTGAACCAAAGGATAATTCAGACAGCAGCGCTTCGCTTTCAGATATTTCGCTAACAAGTGCTGTCGGACAGGGAATAATTCTCATTGAAGACAGTGATAAGCTCCCGGTTCCTCTTTCGGAAGCTCCTGATCCTAATGATGAAAATCCTGTTCAGGCTTTAAGAGGAACTGTGAAAAGTCTGGACGTTGTAAACGAGACCGACACGCTTCATATTATTATGACAGATCCTCCGACTGAAACGATTGCAGCTAAGTATACTTTGGACGGCTGTGAAAATCTTCCGCTGGATAATGCGCTGGTGGCTACTCTTATCAATAACATCAACGGACTTACTGCCGCTTCTGTTATTGAGGAAAACTGCGAAAATCTGGAAAAATTCGGTCTTGATGATCCGGTTATCTCTGCCGAGCTGACGTATGAATCCGGCAATGTTAAAAAGTTTTATGCCGGAATCGTTAATCCTGCAAATAAGGGTGAGACTTATTTCAGAGTCGAGGGAAGCAATACCGTTTATACCGTTTCAAATTCAAAGATCAATAATTATTATAAGCCGGTAAAAGACTTTATTAAGAAAACTATTCTTGAAGAACCGGCAGAAGACGATTATCCGGTAGTAAAAAGCCTTGTCGTTGAACGTAAGGATATAGATTACGATATCGTTCTTGAATACGGCAAAACAAGCGATGATTCCAATGCCGGAGGAACTTCGGCTACTCATGAAATGGTCGAGCCGATAAGCGCATATCTTACGGTTGAAAAATCAACTGATATAACGAATGGAATGTTCGGTCTTACCGCTTCCGGAATCCATGCGTTCAACTGTACGGATGAGGATATTGCCGCTGTAGGTCTTGACGATCCATTCTGCAATGTGACTATGAGCTGCGATGACGGAAACGAATATGTTCTGCTGCTCAGCGATATCATCACCGATGAAGAGGACGATAGCCGCTACTGCTATGCGATGCTCAAAGGCACGGACATTATTTATAAGGTGTCGCCTGATAATGCAAAATGGGTTACGGTTATGCCTATTGATATTGCTTCAAGAATCATGATCGCAAACTTTGTTTGGAATATAGACGAGCTTAGCCTTGAATGCAACACAGGTGAGTCCGCTGAGTTCAGGATTGATCCTATCGATCCGAATAAGGCTCGTCCGGACAGCAGAACCGAGGATTTTGTTGTTGATTATAACGGAAAGAATATCGACGCTGAACGCTACAGACAGCTTTATGCATACCTTATTTCCGCTAATGCAGAGGATTTTGCAATAGATGTGCCTGTTCCATCCGAAAAGCCAATGGTTTCACTGAAATATCACGACAGCTATCTCGATCAAACTTATGCAATTGATTTCTACGACTACTCAGCTATGACAGTTCTTATAACTGTTGACGGCGAAAGCAAATTCTTCGGAAGCAAATCTTATGTGAAAAATCTTATTGAAAACATTAAGAAACTTGAAACCGGAGAAGAATTCATAAAAACTTGGAAATAATAAGAGACTTCTTTAATAGGAAGTTACGGAAATGGGGGTATAATAATGAACGAAAAATTTTATATGTATAAGGGCCAGTAAGTTGCTATAATCGAGAATTGGGTTGGATAGTGGAATGTTAAGC
>CAJKFZ010000068.1 GCA_905199285.1 uncultured Ruminococcus sp. | reverse complement strand
AAATAGACTATCTACTGTTTAAAGAATTTTGCAAAAAACCTATATATCGTAATTTGATCATTTAAATAGCTCTTCTGAATTTTAAACAATCTTCATAAAATTTGCAGTGAAAACCATCATAAAGAGCCAGCGAACTAAAAACGTATGGGCTGCGAACCAGTTCGTAGGATAGTTTTTATACAAATAGTATATAATTATTAGACAAAATCATCGTCCTCAAGAGTACCGATAACAAGTCCTTTGCATCTAATGTCCTGCCCTTCTTCAAAATAGATGTCATCATATTCAGGATTGATGGAAATAAGCCTGTCAGTTACAAGCTTTTTTATGTAGCCTATATTATTAACAGTGAAAATGCCTATGTCCAATATTTATCTGCGGCTAAGCCTTTACAAGGACAATATCGCCATTAGCGTATTCAGGTTCCATACTGTCACCGTGTATCTGAATAGCAAATTTTGCTTGAAGTGTTATGTCGTTTTTACAACTTCAATAAAATCTTGTTCCGGATCGTCGATCAACTGCTCACCTGTTCCAGCGGAAGCTTTGAGGGTGTCAAATTCAATAAATATAGTCTCCTGCTCCTCTATTTCTTCTTCAACAACTGGCTCAGTATGAGTTTCAAACTCCGCCAACATTTCAGCTCGTTCTTTGATTCTGCCTTTGCTCATGGGAGACAACTTTTTATAAATATCAAGTAGTTCTTGCTCATCAGCGGTCAACTCAACCTTTGATGAGTTTTTTTCTTTGCCATAAACTAAATAGTCCAACGAAACATTGAAGAAATCTGCAATTTCAATTAGATATTTTCTATATGACTTACTTTTACCTGACTTCCACTCTGAAAAAGCTACACTTTTCAAACCAAGAAAGTTAGTTAACTCTCGTTGTTACTTACTACCTAATAACATCGAAATTCTATCTAAAATATCCAAAACACAAGCATCTCCTTTGTTGTAATTAACGAAATTAGAAAAATTCTATTTATAATATTATTGATGATAATATCTCAGGGCGCAAAAAGCCTTATGATAATTCTATAACAAGAAACTTTAAAAGTAAACAGACTAACATTTATGGATGTGCCAATCTAAAATCTACCAATGAGAACTTAGTTATTGATATATTTGATATATGGGAAGATTACTGTATGACATTATCCTCAATATCTGTATGTTTCAAAATGCAAAGCTGCAAGATGAGCTTGTAAAACAACTTCATTATATCATAACAGAGTGATAAAGTAAAGAAAAGATTAGATATATGCCATTTAAAACCAACTGGGAAAAATTTGGTATAATTATCATCTTTCTGATCATAATTATAAATTTTATTTTCAGAACTATATGCTTTCTCTTATAACCGAATCGATTGCATTAATAATAGTGATGATTTTATGCCAAACATCTATAATTGCTGAGAAAAGGTCAAATATTAATCAGCTCACACCTTCGCCAAACGGAGAAAAGTGCAAAGGGAACGGCTTAAATAAATATGTCGAGTGTATGTGCGATGAATGCGAACACTATCTTGAATGTTTTTCAGACTGGAGAGATTAAAAGTGTGTCACTGTGACACACTTTAAAAGGATATAATTCAAAGTATTTTTTCTATATTCTGTCCAGAGTATAAAAAACGTGCAACATAAACCGTTTTAGCAGCTTCATCAATGCGATAAAAGATTTTATAATTTCCAACAGTAAGAAAACGATATTCTTTTTCTTTAATCAATGAATTATGATAAATCAGAAAAACCAACGGTGAATCAGATAAGATCTTTATAGCTTCTTCGATCTTATTTAACAAGTTTTTTGCAGCAATAGAATTGGATAGTTTTATTGAAATATATGAAATCACGCTATCAAGATCGTTTTCAAATTTTCTTGTGATTATAGTTTTAAAAGTCATATTTTTTCCTCAGTCTATCAAAAACCTCGTCAGCAGATGAAACATATCCGTTCGCTATATCTTTTTCAGCTTCATTAAGCTTCTTGGCAGCTTCTTCTCTGCTATGCACAATTAAATGTTCAGGCGCAGGAAGTATAACTTGAAAAGGCAAGCCCCCGATAAGATTAATCTGACAAAGAAGCATATTGACTGCTTCTGATATAGTAAGTCCAAGCATCGAAAGCGTTTGCTCAGCATTACTTTTCACTTCTTCATTTACACGAATATGAATGGTATCATTTTTAGCCATATTGATCACCGTTCCTTCAAAGTTATTTTCAAGTTTATTGTATCACATTTGATGTGCAATGTCAATACATATTTCTAAAAATAAGTGTGTAACAGTAACACTTTTATTTCAATACCCAAAATAAAAAATGTGTCACCATGACACAAATAAATAAAAAGGAGAACCCATTATGCAAGAAAACACTTTAACCTCGATCACAATGCTGATCGGAATTTCGGAGGACGAATTCAACTCGCTCCCGGAAGAAGCACAAAACGAACTAGAATCCGCATATATCGTGAATTCCGGAATACTTGATGCAGATGAAATTTCAGCGGAACTTAAACGCTTGTATGTTCATCATGTTACCAATTCTATTTTATCAGACTTGGCTGAACGTTTCAGTCTCAATCCCGACACACTGAAAAATCTTCCACAAAGCGCAAGATCGGAAATACTTATTCAGTACGAAAACAATAGCGACTACACTGAAATGTATCACATCATACAAAAGTGTATACAGATCTCAAGTCTTAACGAAGCCGCAAAGCTGCTCGATACGACCGCTTCGCAGCTTGAAGAAAAATATGATTACGAAACTCTCGCTCAGCTCTGCGGAGCTTACGATATGATGCACGGCATCGAGAGCGACAGCGCAGTTATCAGGGAAATGACCGCAGTTCTTGCAGAATCAGGAGGTACAAAATGAATTCATTCGGAAATACAGATGTAAAAACCATCGAAAATAAAGCGTACACCACTATCGAAACTGAAAAAGCCAACGAGCTTATCGAACGTCTCAATAAAGAGAATATTCTGTTCTACGCATGATATGACGAAAAAAAGATCTCGCTGCAATTCAACAGAAACGATCTCGATAAGATCAACAGTATTGCAGCGGAACTCACTCCGCCTAAAGCAGTTGATATTCCAAAGAATCCGGAAGAAATTCCGAAAAAAGAAGTAAAAGCCGAATCTGCTCCTGTTCCTGAACCATCTAAGGATATCCCTGCTGAACGTGAAAAGCTTATTCCGCTTATGGAAACTCTGACTGCACATCAGGAATCAAAAATCAATAATGCTCAGGAAAAAGTGCAGTCCCATTCGCTAAAAATCAGCAAAAACGAAAATAAGATAGCTCGATTGAAAGACCGCAGTCAGAGACTGCGCAACGTTACCGATTTCATGAAAGCTTTGTCTAAAAGCAGCTCTATTCCCGGAATAAAGCGTCTTATTGAAGCTAAAATCGAGAGCAATGAACGGAGAATATCCGATATCAATGAAAATAGAATCCCCATACGTAAGGAAAAAATCGCAAAGCATAAAGCAGCCATTGATGCTCAGACACGGAAAATTGAAAAATCTCAGGACAAAATTGACAGATACACACATCTCAGCGATTTTGTAAAGAGCTTCGGTTTCTCCGACCGTGCCGAACGTCACGAGCATTTTATGTCATCGTTGATCAATCTTAACGGCGATTCGCAGAAAAGAACTGCCGGGAAACTTGAACGCTGCGTGGATAAATTACAGGCTTTAAACAACGAGTATTCGCTTACGGACAGCGCAGTGAAAAAGACGGAGATCAACGCTAAGATCGTTAAACTGAACGGCAAACTGGACAAGCTTCAGAATGCTCAGCTTGACTATATCAGCATTAAAAATAACGAATTCGGCAAGCAGACTCCGGACCTTGTAAACGGTCTTATTGAAAACAGCGGAAACGCTCTTGACAACGCATTGACCGCAAAAACAGGCTCTATAAGTTCCGTTATCGACACTGTTGCTCTTGACAACGCCGGATATATTGCAGACAAGGTTGAAATGATAACCTTTGAAAATCCCCTTAAAAATGCAGAAATGAGCGTTGAGCAGAATGCAAACATGATTGACGGCGTTATAAATAATTTTCCGACCGAAGAAGTTCAGGAAATAAAAGCCGAAGCTCCTCCGGAGCATTCGCAAGAGCAGTCTGAATACGAGAACATTCTGCCAAAGGTTGCTGAAACACTCGATATTTCCGTAGCACAGGTAATGGCACTGCCGGAGGAATTAAAGGAGATCGCCGCCGCTATGTACATAAACAACTCCGATATGCCAAAGAGCGAGCTTAAAGAAATACTTTCCGATACGCTGGAGCTTACTCCGCAGTCGGCTGATATCCCTCGTTCTGAGCAAACCACTCATGAAACTGCTGAAATAAAAGACATTTCTGAGAGAAAAAAGCCGGAATCCAGAGCAGTACCTGTCGCATTTTCCCGTGCGGCGCAAAAGGAATTCACTGAAATTGCTGAAAAGAACAACAGTCAGCTCGACAGGAACGAACCCAAGAAATCACAGGAAACCTCGCTTTAATGCTGAAAGGACAACAATATGCAGACTGATTACAAAGAAAAATCTACCATTACGGTAGATGAAAATGATATTCTGAAAATGTCGGCTAAGATTCAGCAGAATAAAAGCGAGAATGCTGTTTTCAGAAAACAACTTGATAAATATTTTAGCGGTGCAATGCCTTCACATGAAGTTATTAACGTGTGCAGTACGCCTAATGTCCTCAAATTACTTAATTCAACTGCTAAAAAGGTGGTCTTAAATCAAAAGGACTTAGAAAATGCTGTTTCTGCTAATAAATCAGGTAACACTGGTCATACAGAAGGTCACAATATTTCAAAAGAAGAACTTTACAAATTATCAGATGAAATTAGAAATCCTATTATGATTTTGAAAGGTAACTAACGCAACAAAAATTCTGTTATTCTTATTACTGATATGGTAAATAAAAACGGTGAAAATTTATTCGTTCCCATTGCTCTTGATAGACAAAATGGAAAAATAAGCAACATCTCGACACTATACGGTAAAAAGAATCAATCAAAATATATTGCAGAGCATAAATCTGAAATTTTATCTTTGAATATAGAAAAAACAGGTATGCTCGCAGACACGGGAGTCCAATTCTCCCAGTCCATATACGATACAGTGACCTGTTATGGTAATAGTATAGCATAAAATCAAAGAAATGTCCAGCACATTATATGAAGTTTTTCATTTGATGTACTTTTTTCTTTGATTTTATGGGACTTTCTGAAACTCTTTCAAAATCATATAATTGACTTCTACCAGAAATTTCTACCAAATTTTCTACCAAAATCGCTCTTTTTTCAAACTTTCTATTTCGTCCTCGGCATTGTCACATTATATTATATAATTACACGGCTACGGTCTGTGACGTGTCCGCAGGAGTGTTGTTCTTCTTTTTTCTGCCACGCTTTTTAGGTGCAGGCTTGGTCGTTGTCTTATCACTTGCAGATTTTGTATCTGTAGACTTTGTGGATGCAGATTTTTTTCAGACTCGTCAGACGACTCTTCCTTCTTGCTATCAAGAACTCTTGCAATCGTTTCCGCAGAAATGACCTTAGCATTGTATTCCAAATGACTATAAAGATTAGCCGTGATAGAATAGTTTGAATGTCCGAGCCATTCCTGAATTGCCTTCATCGGAATATCATTTGCAAGCAAAAGACTGGCACAACTGTGGCGGAGATCATGAAAACGAAGAAGTTTCAGACCATTCTTCTTGATAACATAATGGAAGTCATGTGCCACCATGTTCGGACTGATGAGCCTGCCGAACGGATCACAGCACACAAATCCCTCAAATTCGGTATCATAATCTTTTCCTCCGAGTTTTTTGTAATGCTTATCCATTTTACGCTTTTCAAGAAGCATCTCCTCAATGTGCGGAATCAGCGGAAGTGTTCTTCTTGTGGAATTGGTTTTCAGCCTTGTCTCCACATAAAGCTTCGCATTTCCGTTTTCGTCATAATCGCTTACAACCTTACGCTCGATATAGATCGTTTTCTTTTTGAAGTCGATAGAATCCCACTTCAATCCGAGTACCTCACATCTTCTCAGACCGTAATATGCTACGATATGCACAATCAGCTCGATCTTGTGTCCCTTGAACACCTTAAATAGTTCATTCAGTTCTTCTTCATTATAGAATACTGCTTCGTGTCTTTCGGCTCTCGGAACAACAAGCTTGTCCATCGGGTGCTGAGATAAAATCTCCATCTTCACAGCATAGGCAAAAGCAGAATGAAGCGCAAGATAATACTGTTTGACCGTACTGCCCGATCCTTTATCCATATTGTAGTTGAGAAATGACTGGATATGGGAATGGTTCAGTCCTGAAAGTGTGACGTCTGGATAATGCTCACTCATATAGTCCGTGAATCGTATCATGATTCTTTTGTAGCACTGAAATGTGGTACGAGCAGCATTTGCTTTGATAGCCGTCAGCCACTCGGAAAAGAAATCCCTAAGCTCCTTGTTGATAACAACAGGTGCAGAATTGTCCTCACCGCCGTCACTGGTGGATGTAGTATTCAGCACAACCTGATGATTGTTCCAGCTTTCAGCAAACTCTGCCACGATCCCCTCGACCGCTTCATTCAGAGCTTTTTTGGTATATTTCTCAGGCAGTCCTGTGGACACCCATTTACGCTTACGCTTTCCTGCTTTGTCCTTGTAATCAAAAACAACATACTGTTTTCCGTTTTTTACGGAAGTAATGTATTTATAATGCAGACTTGCTTTCATTTTCTTATATCCTCCTTTGAGCTGAAAGCGGCAGAAGTCTGCTGTTGACGATTCAATTATAGCGCAAATCGTAATATAATGCAAGACTCAACAACCGCAATCCTGATATTTTCGGCGCATTATCCGGTTTTTCACACCTTATTTTGTGCGCGTTGCAGAACGTAATTGATGACCTCTATTTTTGCCACTCTGATCTTACGGCCATCGGGCATACGAGGTATCTTACCCTCTCTCACGAATTTACAGACCGTTTTGTATTTCAGACCAAGCATTTCGCAGAGCTGGTTCACGCCGACAATATCAGGATAGTCAGCAAACATCGTGTGATATACATCGTTTGTCTGCTGTTCCTGTACTTCAATATCTTCTTCCATTCGGAACACTCCTCTCCTGGAGGTAGAAATAGAAAATATAATAGCGTTGATGTTTCATATTCAGTTTTTAAGATGCTGTGTACATCGTCTGTCGGTTATTTTTATGCCCAAAGATTGATGTACTGTTGGCAGCTCCTACTCCGAGGAGTAGAAGTTCCCGACAGCATATCAGCTATCGTCCTGCTCGATCAGCGGCAGGATACCGCCTTTTTTCAGCATTTCGTATATAAACAGTCTGCCTTTTTGTGTCCAACAGGTATGCAGTTTTGCAGTCGAATCACCGATGCTGTCAGATACCGTGTAAGTTTTTGACTTGACATAACCCTTGTTAGCGTACTTCTGATAAAGAAGCCATACCTGTCCCTGCTTATACTGAATGCCGTGTTCGTGAAGCCACTTGTTCAGCCATACCGTAGATTTACCATAATCTTTGGCAATCGTACTGATAGGCATTAAACCCTCTGAGTTCAGCACAATGTCATAGTAGGTTGCTTTCGGCTGTATTTCCTTGATTGTCTCCGCCTGTGCATCGTTAGCTTCAAGAAGCTGAACATTTTGTTCCGTGACAATCTCCAGTCTCTGATTTGCAAGCTGTAATGCCCTTGCTATAACCATTTCGGGACTGTTCCACTGCTGCTCAATGTTCAGAAAATACTCACGGCATCGCTTTCCAATTTCGGAGCGTTGAATCATGCAAATTTCCTTTGCTATAGCAATCGTGAGCTGGTGATCAGAAACTTCTCTTGCAACGTTGCGACTGCCTTCATTTTGAACCCGTACATTTTTGTACGGGTTGAAATCTTTGCCCTCAATAAAGCCATAGCCGCACATTCTCGGAAACCATATTCTATATGGTGTATATTTGCCCGCAGTCTTTATTTAATACAAATACAAAGTGAGCTTTCAGGAAACGGCACAGCTTGAAAATGGACAAAGTAACTGCACGTTTCCTTAGCTCAGAGGATATGTGTGAGGGAATTTTTGTACCGCCGTCTGCCGTTGGCAGTAAAACCTCCTCTATATATCTACCGAGGAATTTGAAAAAGTGGGGTTGTTTTTTGAAAATTTCTTTTCTCCAAAAGAAAAAATCAGCGTTTTGAACAATGTTCAACATATATTTTCATACAGAATGATATACTTTTTTAGCTTCTCTCTTGCGGCTCTGAGTCGATAGCGAACTGTATCAAATGACAGATCATACCTGTTGACAAGATATGTTAATGTCACATTATCACCGCTGAGATAATAGTCATAAATCAGCACATAGCCTTTATAGTAATTCTTTTTGAGCATTTCCAATGCAAAAGGCAGAATCTCCAGCCTTTTTCTGTACCTTTTTTGGTTTTCTTCCTCTATTTCATTTATGGGGAGACTGTCAGGATCAGGCTGCATAAGAAGCACATCATCAAAGTCAGGGTATATTCTGCCGTTTTCGACTTCTTTCTCATCAAGATACTTTTCCTTACGAAGCATCTTGTTATACTCTTTTTCAATATAATCAGGTACTTCATCATCAAAGTGTATGTACATAAATCTGCCCATTACTTGCTGCCCTCCTTGTCAGAGATCAGACTTGTAAGAGGTTTAGAACGTATTGACCTTAATCGTTCGTTGCAGGCAGTCAGATTATATCGAACATTGAAAGCACATCCGTCAAAATATGCCCTGATGATATATTCATTTTGCCTGCAAATACTTGTTTCACACGGCATAGCATATCGCATAAGTGTGAACAAGTGCCGTTGTCTGCTGGGGTGCAGCTTAAGTGCGATACATACTGCACACAGATAGTCATAGCGAATCTTTCTTTTGTCTGACAGATATCGTAAAATTGTTGAGGGTGCAATTCCTGTCAGCCTGGAAAGCATTTTTTGACTAATATTAATTTCACGCAAATATCGATCTAATGCCAGACCAAAGCTGTCATGATGCAGTCTGTTACAATCACTTGTTCCATAGATATAAATTTCATAGTCTTGCGGCTCCTCCAGTTCACTAAACAATGAAATCTGAGGAGTATGTATTACTGTATTCATTTTCCGTCCTTTCTGTTGGACTGAAATCAGCAAATGAACATAGTTTGTCTGTCATTCGGTTTTTATTCGTCCGACAATCAAACATTACCCGTTCATTTGATTGTTCCATATTCAATTTCTATACAGTGATCGAGTAACCCCTGCGCAGTAAGGCTCACTATTAGAGAATCGCAATATGTAACCATGCGTTCTATTCTATTATGTACCATTGTGACAGAAAAAGCAACTTTTCATCGTTCCCTTTCGGGAACGCTCCCATTGACTAAAACGCCCTTATTTTGGTGTAATTCAAACGATCTCTGTTTTTCAATATTCTCCTCGTTTATCTTTAAAATTGCCTTTATGTATTGAAAAAAGCCACGATTGTGCAGCATTTCTTTGCGGCAACTTTTCACAATAATTTTATGTTCCCATCACATTTTTCTACAGAAAAAGGCGGTCTGATATGCTCGGACCGCCACTGGGTGATGAAATGATAGATGTCAAGATTTTCATTAGGTTTACCGGGGATTAGTATGATACTTCTGAAAAGAAAAGAGCTGTTGCCGAAGCAACAGCTCTCATATGTACCTTGAAACGATTAAAATCAAAGTTCTATTGTTCACATTTTCCACAATTACTGCACCCATTGCAAGTCGGACGCATACCGCAGTTTTCACACTTTTCACGGAAATATGGTTTATATCTGTCATCCTTGGATATTGGATAGCCGAGGCTGTCATATAGATCAAAGTGTATCGATTTTCCCTGAAAGCTCATTCCGGATTTATGTGCCTGCTGGCTTTGCAGACCGTTACCCTCTATTTTGTAGAGCCTGCCGTCCTTGACGAACCGTCTGCCTGTACCGCAGAAAACAAAGGTCACATTGTTGTCCACGCACTCTTGCCGCAACAGCTTTACCCAATCAAAATGACAGGGACGAGCGCCGTCATAGTTCTCACCGTCACACAGAACTTGCTCGATCTGTCCCGTTTCAAGATATTTCCGCATACTGACCTGACCGATAAACGGCGCACACATTACGCCTTTATGCTTAAACGGCAGATCAAGAAGTATCGGGATACGCTCATCGGCACGGCGCTGGTTCTCGGCGGTCACATTGAAGAAAATGTTATCCCAGCCGTCACCCCAGTCTTCCGGCAGATGCTCCGCCACCCGTTCGGGACGTTTGGTCAACAGGAAAAAGATAACATCGCTTCTGATCCGCATAAGCTCCCACGCTTCATCACGCCATTCGTCCGCTTCTGCAAGAAAGAAATCAGAGGTCATACACACCCGTATCATCTCACCGCTTTGTATCTTGTAATTGCCTTTTCTGTCTTTCTGTATCGGATAGCTGAAGCCCGTCTTAGTACGGTATATCCTTGATCCGTCCATGTCTCGCATACGGTCAAGGAAGTACATATAGCAATTGTCGCAGCCCTCGCTTTTCTTGATACATCCGTGCCATGGATTCCATATATCGCGCATGATCTCACCTCAGATTCAGGGAACGAGTTTGTATTTCCTCACATATTGAGTTACATCAACACCGCTTTCCATATATCGCAGAAGTATCTCCGCACAGGCACGGCTGTCGCTGTCCGCCTGGTGATGATTGAGAGCGATACCATAGTGATCGCACATCACATTGAGATTATGTTTCATACCGGGCAGAATGCGCCTGCCGATCTGAACGGTACAAAGATATTCCGCAGTCGGTTTCCATGAGATACCATAATCGCGCAGACACGCACGAAGAACGCCCATATCAAAGACAGCATTATGGGCAGCGAGTATGCCCTTGCTCATAATAGGCTCTATCTTCTTCCAAAGCTCCGCAAAATTCGGAGCACCCTTGACTTTTTCTGCATCAATGTCCGTGAGCTGCGTGTTGAAGTGGTCGAAGTGTGTTTCGGGATCAACAAGCGAGAAGTAGTTCGCAACGATTCTGTTATCCTTGATTGCGGATATGCCTATCGCACTCATACGGTTGTTTGTCCGGTTGGGAGTTTCAACGTCAAAAACTATGTAGACTGCCATTTTATTTTCCTTTCAGCGCACAGCTCAGGCTGTTGGTAATCCCCCTTGCACCTCTGACCGCAAAGATACCGTACTCCGATTTCAAACGGTCAAAGGTAAATTGATCGGGCTTATAACGCTTTTGCAGTCTGATCTTCATCAGCTTTGTGATAGTCAGTTCCTTGCTGTGGTAATCGCATAGAATGTCCGTTTCTATAACCATGCACTTATACAAAATAGCCGACACGGGCGCACCGACATACATAAAAACGGTGTCGCCCTTTTTAATGCCCGAAGCCTGCTTCCAGTCGATCGTATCCGTATCATCAAAGGCATGAACAATATCATAGTATTTCGGATTGGCAGGGATTAGCCATTCTTTTGGAGGTCTTAGCTTCTGCTTTTTCTTTGCAGAAGCCGTAGCTCCGAAACTGACATCGAGAAGATGTGTTATTTCTTTAAAATCCACAGTACCGTCAAGAACAACGGAGATCCAATTTCCTCTGCTGATATGATAACCGATATAATATCCGTCCTGCCGGATCAGCAGATCACGGAGCAGAGCGTCATCGAGTTTGACATTCAGTATATCAACCGCCCCCGATTTTTGGCTGTCGATCTTTTCATAAGGAATATTCATGATAATTCCGTACCATTTGTTATTATCATCATGACGAAGTATCGCATAATCGGGAAATTTTGCCCAAAGATATTCCGGCTTTGTTTCGTATTTCTTTTTTGCGTAGGCGAAAATATCATCACGCAAGGAACGTTCTGCTTTGTTCATAACCGACCTCTCACATTTCATCGAATATACTCTTATTATATCACATCAGGACTGAAAGGTCAATTGCCTATCCGGATATTAATAGTATTGTTATTTTGAACTGTAAACATTCTGTGAACTTTTTGGATTTTTATGTCCACTTTTTC
>CAJKFZ010000067.1 GCA_905199285.1 uncultured Ruminococcus sp. | reverse complement strand
TTCAGAAAATAAAAGCTTGAAACTTCCGAAAGAACTATTAATTCCGAGATTATTGCAACCAATAGTCTCGGAGTTTTTACAGCAGGAATTTTTATTGCCTGCGGAAGCGTCAATGATCCTTCAAAAGAATATCACCTTGAATTTACGGTTCCGGAAGAAAAACTGGCAAACGAGCTTGCAATGCTTCTCAGAGATATCGGAGTGACTGCAAAGACTGCCGTAAGGAGAGGTCAGTATATCGTTTATATCAAGGGCAGCGAATCTATTGAAGATACTCTTACTTTTATCGGAGCTCAGCAGTGTACGCTGGAGCTTATGAATGTGAAAATATATAAAGATGTCCGCAATAAGGCAAATAGAATTGCAAACTGCGATGCTGCAAACATTGATAAGGTGGTTAAAGCTGCAATGAAGCAAATCGACGATATAAAGCTTATTTCACAAACAAACGGACTTGAAAGCCTGTCAGATGAGCTTCGTGAAATCGCAGAGCTTCGTCTTGAAAATACCGACATGAGCCTACAGGAGATCGGCGAGAATCTTTCTGTTCCGTTGAGCCGTTCAGGAGTGAACCACCGCTTCAAAAAAATTGCTGCAATTGCCGACGTGATTCGTTTAGGAGGCGTTGAGAATGAGAAATGATGAATTTGTAAATCTTCATATTCACACTGAATACAGCCTTCTTGACGGAGCTTGCAGGATAGGGGAGCTTTTTAAACGTGTAAAAGAGTTAGGGCAAACTGCGGCGGCGATAACAGATCACGGAAATATGTACGGAGCAGTTGAATTCTGGAATGAAGCAAAAAAAAACGGCATAAAACCAATAATCGGCTGCGAGGTTTATGTTGCTCCGAGAACTCATCTTGATAAAGAACCGAAAATTGATTCATCGCCCTATCATCTGATTCTTCTCTGTGAGAACAACGAGGGTTACCGTAATCTTGTAAAGCTTGTTTCGATAGCAAGCGTTAAAGGATTTTATAATAAGCCGAGAGTCGATAAAGAGCTTCTGAAAAAATATCATAGCGGACTTATCTGTATGTCAGCCTGTCTTGCCGGAGAGATTCCACGTCTTATCTCGATGGGAAATTATGAGGGAGCGAAATCAGTCGCTCTTGAATACCGTGAAATTTTTGGTAAGGATAACTTTTTTATCGAGGTTCAGAATCATGGTATTCAGCAGGAACTTAAAGTTCTGCCGCTTCTTTACCGCCTTTCTGCGGAAACGGGAATACCTCTTGCAGCTTCAAACGACTGTCATTATATAAGCAAAAGCGATTCGGAAATGCAGAACGTTCTGCTTTGCATTCAAACCGGAAAAACTCTTGAAGAGCCGAACGGAATGAGCTTTGAAACAAATGAATTTTATCTGAAATCAGCAGATGAGATGGCAGCTCTTTTCAAGGGACATGAAGAAGCCGTAAGCAATACTTCCTTGATAGCGGAAAGATGCAATGTTGAATTTGAATTCGGCAATATAAAGCTGCCGAAGTTTACTGTAAACGGTATAACCGATAATGATACGTATTTCAAGGAGCTTTGCCGCAGAGGTATGTATGAAAAATACGGAGCGGAGCCGTCTGACGAAGTTATCAGCCGTATGGAGTATGAGCTTTCAGTAATTACTAAAATGGGATATACGGATTATTTTCTCATTGTATGGGATTTTATCCGTTATGCAAGAGAAAATAATATTCCTGTCGGACCGGGAAGAGGTTCGGGTGCAGGAAGTCTTTGCGCATACTGCATCGGGATAACGGGAATTGATCCTATAAAGTTCAATCTTCTTTTCGAGCGTTTTCTTAATCCGGAACGTGTGAGTATGCCGGATTTCGATATTGATTTCTGTATCGAGGGCAGACAGCGTGTTAAGGATTACGTTGTTCGTAAATACGGGGAGGAGTTTGTTTCTGAAATAATAGCTTTCGATACCCTGAAAGCAAGGGCTGCGGTTCGTGACGTAGGAAGAGTTTTGGGTCTTTCTTATCAGATTTGTGATAAAGTTGCAAAGCAGATTGATCCGAGAGCTAAGCTTGACGAGGCTCTTTCAGAGTCTGAGGAGCTTACTCAGCTTTACCATTCAGACAGATCGGTAAAAAGACTTGTCGATCTTGCAAGGCAGCTTGAGGGAATGCCCAGACACGCTTCAACTCATGCGGCAGGAGTGGTGATTTCAGCCATTCCGCTCAGCGACATTGTACCTCTTCAGATGAATGATGAAACTGTTGTTACTCAGTATACAATGACCGTTCTTGAATCGCTCGGACTTCTTAAAATGGACTTTCTCGGTTTGAGAAATCTTACTATAATCCGTGACGCTGTAAATGAAATTCAAAGAACAGAGCCGGATTTTGATATCAATTCGATACCTGTTGACGATCCGGATGTATATGCAATGCTTTCATCAGGCGATACATCGGGAGTTTTCCAGTTTGAAAGCGACGGAATGACTCAGCGACTGATCGAACTTGCTCCGGAAAGACTTGAAGATTTAATAGTAATACTTTCGCTTTACCGTCCCGGACCAATGAAATCCATACCGATTTATATTGAAAATAAGAAAAATCCTGAAAAGGTCGTTTACAAGCATCCTCTGCTGAAAAATATCCTTGAAGATACCTACGGCGTAATGGTTTATCAGGAGCAAGTCATGGAGATCTGCCGCAGTCTTGCGGGATATTCATATGGTCATGCGGATATTGTCAGAAGAGCAATGGCTAAGAAAAAACACGATGTTATGCTGAAAGAGCGTGAAAGCTTTGTAAGCGGAGCTGCGGACAATGGAATTTCTGAAAATACCGCAAATTCCGTTTTTGACGAAATGGTGAGCTTTGCATCGTATGCGTTCAATAAATCCCACGCCGCCGCATATGCGTATCTTGCATATCAGACGGCTTATCTTAAATATCACTATAAGGGGATTTATATGGCGGCTCTTATGTCGAGCGTTATGTCCAGCGCCGGAAAGCTTGCGGAATATATCAATTCATGCCGTGTAGGAGGCATAGAAATTATGCGTCCGGATATAAATAAGAGCATGAAAGGTTTCACATATAGTGGCAATAAGATGTATTTCGGACTGCTTGCAATCAAAAATGCCGGAAGCGGTCTTGCGGACAGGATAATTGCGGACAGGCTTATGCACGGAAGCTTCAGAAGCTTGCAGGATTTCTGTGAAAGGCTTGAGGGACGTGATCTGAACAAAAAAGCTCTGGAAAATCTCATAAAAGCAGGAGCTTTCGACGGTCTTGGACTTAACCGCAGGCAGATGCTCGATCATTATGAAATGATCCTTGAAAAAGTTGCAAGCGGTTCAAGAGGCGTTATAGAGGGACAGCTTAATTTTCTTGAATCCGATCAGACGCAGGATATGAATATAAAAATTCCGTATATGCCCGATTACAATTCAAAAAAACTTCTTGCAATGGAAAAGGAAGCGACAGGAATGTATTTAAGCGGAAGTCCGCTTTCGGAGTACGCATATATCGCTTCTCTTATGCACACCAGAAGCGTAAGCAGCGTAGTTTCAGAAAATTCAGACTTGAAGGACGGCGATACGGTAAAGCTTCTGTGCAGCGTACAAAGCAAGAAAAATCATGTAACAAAGAAAAACGATAAGATGTGCTTTTTATCGCTGGCAGATGAAACAGGAGAGATCGAAGCCGTTGTTTTCCCTGATTTGTATTCTGTAACTGCCGCAAGACTGACAGAGGATAATATTCTTCTCATAACCGGAAAAATATCTGTTAAGGATGAAAGCATTACCGTAATTTGCAGTTCCATTGTGGAAGAAAGCGAATTCGGACGTCTTATCAGCAATATGAAGCTTTGTATAAAAATAAGTTCTGAAAAAGCGGCGGATACCTCGGAATTGATGGATCTTTGCAGCCGATTTCACGGCTCGGTTCCGGTTTGTTTCTATTTTACAGATCTTAAAAAGACTCTTATGCCCAAAAAGCGTCTTAGTATTGATATATCCCAAGAAAGTTTCAACGAGCTTTCAGATATGTTCGGAGCAGCGTCTGTCGGGCTTATAAGATGAATATTCATAATTTGATTTAAAAATCTTTTAAACCCCTTGACAATATCTGCACAAAGTAGTAAAATATAAGTGTATGGAATTATCTTACGGTGTGTGTTTAGCCGTAAATGAGAACTTCAGGTTCTAATATATGCCAAAAGCAGAATGGAGAATATGTATGATTAAGAAAATCGGTGTTTTAACAAGCGGAGGCGACGCACCGGGAATGAATGCCGCTGTAAGAGCAGTTGTAAGAACAGCTATCAGCAAGGGCATGGAAGTTTACGGCATTCGCAGAGGCTATGTCGGACTTATTACAGGAGATATATTCCCGATGGATGAAAGAAGCGTTTCTGATATTATCCATAGAGGCGGAACTATTCTCTGCACAGCAAGATGTCCTGAATTCAGAACGGAAGAGGGCGTTGAAAAGGCAAGAGCTAAGTGTGAAGAGCTTGGTATCGAAGGTCTTGTTGTAATCGGAGGAGACGGTTCTTTCAGAGGAGCTGCTGATCTCTCCGCAAAGGGCGTTCTTTGTATCGGTCTTCCCGGAACTATTGATAACGATATTGCTTGTACTGATTATACGATCGGTTTCGATACAGCAATGAATACAGCTATGGAGCTTGTTGATAAGCTTCGTGATACTTCTCAGTCACACGACAGATGTTCTGTTGTTGAAGTTATGGGAAGAAATGCAGGTCATATCGCCGTTAATACAGGTATTGCCTGCGGTGCAACAGATATTATCACAAAAGAAATTCCTTATGATCTTGACGCTATTGCCAAAACAATGCTTGAAAAGAAAGCTAAGGGCAAGCAGAACTTTGTTGTTGTCGTTGCCGAGGGTATTGGTCATGCTGACGAGATCGCTAAGGTTCTTCAGGAAAAAACTCATGTTGAAACAAGAGCAACTATTCTCGGACACGTTCAGAGAGGTGGTTCTCCTACATTAAGAGACAGAGTTGAGGCTACAAGAATGGGTTATTACGCTGTTGAGCTTCTCGAGCAGGGTATCGGTAACCGTGTTGTTGGTATCAAAAACAGCGAGATCGTTGATTATGATATTCAGGAAGCTCTCTCTATGCAGAAGAGCTATGATGAAAAGCTTCATCATATGGCAGAGCAGATCGCATTTTAATAAAAAAATGAGCTGTTGTACGTTATATTGTACAACAGCTTTTGTTTTTAGAAAACAGACGTTATTGTTTTTCCCGACGCTTCGGAAGCGTAATTCCAAGTTTCGATGTGACTTTCGCTTAAAAAATATTTCATATCTTTAATGGGAGAAATATCCTCGCAGGTATCTACGATGATGAGTTTGATTTTCATTTTTTCCGGAATAAGAGCTTTGATGTAAACGCTGACGCTCTGTCCGGCATGAATATTTTCTTTCGGCTCGGCAAGACCGGCAAGATTAGGTGCAAGCTCGACAAATATACCGTAATCTTCGATAGAACGGACTATTCCGGATACTGTTTCTCCCGATGAGAAAAGCGAAGCGTTTTCTTCCCATGTTCCGAGGAGTTCTTTGTGAGTAAGGCAGATACGGGAACCGTCGTTTGATTTTACAACGGCTTTTATGTACTGACCTGTAGAGAAGCGGTCCGAGGGATGAGAAATTCTCGAAACTGAAATAGCGTCAATAGGGATAAGAGATGGAATTCCGCAGCCTATATCTACAAAACAGCCGAATTGTTCAAGATGAGTAACTCTCGCTTCAATAATGTCTCCGGATGTGAGTTTGCTGATGTATTCGTCCATACATTTTTCCTGAACCGTTTTTCTCGAAAGAACAGCAATTATGTCTCCGGAATTTTCTTTTATCTCCTTGACTATAAAGCAGACCGGTTTATTTACCCGTGATATAAGAGCTATATCACGGGTTTTTCCTTCAGCGATACCTATTGCGCCCTCTTCCCGTGGAATTATACCCTTTCCGCAGGGAAGATCGACTATAAGATTATGAGAATTATCACATACGGACACTCTTGCTTCGAGAATAATTTCTTTGTTCATTGCTTCTGTAAGTCCTTCAATAGATGAGATCAATTTCAAATTCAAATCTGTTTTGAATAATGAGCCTTCGGGTTTATAGTTCATATTTTTACCTCCGTCATTCTGTTCATGGATAGTTAATTCTATGCGGAAAGCAACGGAAGTAGAACGTTGTATCAAAATTAACGTTTATGAATCCGAACGAACATTAAGACCTCCGAGAGCGTTAAGAATTGCGCTTACATTATTATTGCTTGTATGCTCGCAAATAACGTAAGCCATAGCCGTTCTGCGGCGCTGCGGTTCTGGTATAACGTCTTCCGAAGCCGGAGATTCCATTACTGCCGTGATATAATTATACGTTGTAACAGCAGTAGGAAGAACCGTGTAAGTTATCCCATGGCGAAGTCTTGATGCCTCGTTTGACTTTTTATTGTAGACTATTCCCGTTTTATAAATATTTCCGACGCTTTCTTTTATTCGTCCAAGCGCTGCCTCAGCAAGCTCTGGAGCTTCAAACTCGGCTGAAACTCTTGATATCATTTTATCATCCTTTCATTTTTTTAGTATAGTTCAATATGTTTAAGTGGCGGTTTTTATTATTTTTACACAAAATCAAAAAAATATACTCTCTAAATATTGATTTAAAATACGTTTTAGGGTATAATTAGAAGTGTACGATTTTTTGAGTTTTTGCAAAGGAGGAAACAACTTTGGATGTTAGACCAAATGATATTCTTGTTATGAAAAAAAATCACCCTTGCGGTTCAAATGAGATGTATGTGATACGTTCAGGAATGGATTTTAAATTAAGATGCATGAAATGTTCCAGAGAGTTTATGGTTCCAAGAAGCAAAATTGAAAAAAGTATCCGTAAAATAAAACGGGTAGAAGAAGGTTAGCTTACTGCGGCGTTTTTTATTGATATTTATTTTAAAGGAGAATGAAGATGTTTGAAAAACTTGCAGTAATGGAAGAAAAATATGAAGAAATAAGCCGTAAGCTTATGAATCCGGATATTATAAGCGACAATAAGCTTTATTCGCAGCTTATGAAGGAATATAAGAACATGACTCCGGTCATTGAAAAATACCGTGAATATAACAAGGCTCGTGAAGCTTTTGAAGAAGCCAAAGAACTTCTCGACGGCGGAGGGCTTGAAAAGGATTTCCGTGAGATGGTTCAGTTGGAATTTGAAGAAGCAAAAGAAGATATGGAACGTACCACTCAGGAATTGAAGGTTCTTCTTCTGCCGAAAGATCCGAATGATGAAAAAAATGTTATTATTGAGATAAGAGGCGGTGCAGGCGGAGAAGAAGCTTCTTTGTTCGCAAATTCGCTTTACAGAATGTATTCAATGTATGCCGAAGCCAGAGGCTGGAAGCAGGAGGTCCTTAATGCAAACCCGACTGAACTTGGCGGATTTAAGGAAATAAGCTTCTCTATCGAAGGCAGCGGAGCGTATTCACGACTTAAATATGAAAGCGGAGTTCATCGTGTTCAGCGTGTTCCTGAAACCGAGTCTCAAGGACGTATTCATACTTCAACTGTAACGGTTGCGGTTCTTGTCGAAGCGGACGAGGTTGAACTTGAAATTAATCCGACAGATCTGAAAATAGACTATTTCCGTGCAAGCGGAGCAGGCGGTCAGCATATAAATAAAACAGAGTCCGCTGTAAGAATCACATATCTTCCGACTAATGTTGTTGTTGAATGTCAGGATGAAAGAAGCCAGCACAAAAATAAAGACAAGGCAATGAAGATCCTGCGCTCAAGAATTTATGAGGCTATGCAGGAAGAACACGACGCCAAAATTGCATCGGAAAGAAAAATGCAGGTAGGAACAGGCGATCGCTCGGAAAGAATAAGAACGTATAATTATCCGCAGGGACGTATTACCGACCATAGAATCGGACTTACTCTTTATCGTCTTGAAGACGCTCTTAACGGAAATCTTGATGAAGTATTCGATGCGCTCGCAACTGCCGATCAGGCAGCAAAGCTTGCAAATCAGGAAGCGTAAAAATTATGGAAACGATTTTGTTAAACGATAGCCGGTCTCAGCTTGAAAAAGCGGCAGAATTTATAAAAAACGGAGAAATAGTCGGGATTCCGACGGAAACTGTATACGGTCTCGGAGCAGACGCTTCAAACGAAGATGCCGTGAAGCGCATTTTTGAGGCAAAAGGCAGACCGGCAGATAATCCGCTTATAGTTCATCTTGCAGATTTTTCTTCCGCAAAAGAGTATACAAAAAATATACCGGAGCTTGCATATCGTCTTGCAGACAGATTTTGTCCCGGACCGCTTACAATAGTTCTTCCGAAAAACGAAAAAATCCCTATGGTAACGTCCGGCGGACTTGATACTGTGGGGATAAGAGTGCCGTCGCATCCTGTAATGAAGAGGATAATTGAGCTTTCTGGATGTCCGATAGCAGCTCCGTCGGCAAATACGTCCGGCTATCCGAGTCCGACTTCCGCCGAACACGTTATGCGTGATATGAGCGGAAAAATCGCCGCTGTCGTAGACGGAGGACAGTCTGAATTCGGAGTTGAATCAACGGTTATCGCTATAGAAAATCAAAATGCAGTAAGAATTCTGCGTCCGGGATGTATAACAAGAGAGATGCTGCTTGAAGTCTGCAATTACGTTATAATCGACCATGCGATACTTCATGAACTTGAATCCGGACAGAAAGCCGCTTCTCCGGGAATGAAATATAAGCATTATTCGCCGAAAGCGGATATAATAATGGTAGAGAGTTCTATTGATGATTTTATAAGTTACGTCGGCGGAAATATTTCCGAGGATACTTATTGTCTTATTTTTGACGGTGATGCAAAAAATTTCCCATATAAA
Source organism: uncultured Ruminococcus sp. (assembly GCA_905199285.1). GTDB lineage: Bacteria > Bacillota > Clostridia > Oscillospirales > Ruminococcaceae > Ruminococcus. The sequence continues at coordinate 3,421 of CAJKFZ010000067.1, read as the reverse complement.
TTTCTTACATACGGTAAGAACAGCGTTCAGCAGGCTCATTGGATATTCCAGAGGCTGCGTGAACTTGATGATATAGGAGCAAAAAAAGTTTATGTGCGAGCGCCTTCGGTTGAGGGAGTTGGGCTTGCAGTATATAACCGTCTCATAAGGGCGGCGGGATTTGAGGTGATAAGGATATGAACAGTTTAAGCGGAGTTATGGTTGTGGGGCTTACAGGACAGACTGGTGCCGGAAAGAGTACGGTTTCAAAGGTTTTTGCTGCCAACGGATATTCGATTATCAATGCCGACATCGTTGCCAGAGAAGTTGTTGAAAAGGGGAGCAGATGTCTTGAGGAAATAGAAGATTTTTTTGGAAACGAGATAATCAATCCCGATAAAACGCTTAACAGAAAGGCTCTTGCATCAATCGTTTTTTCAGATAAAGCAAAGCTGGAAACTCTTAATTCTATCATATATCCATATATCACCGGAGCTATTCTGAAAAGAATAAGGGAATATGAAGAATGCGGCGAGAAATTTATTCTTCTTGATGCTCCGACGCTTTTTGAAAGCCGTGCCGACGATTTTTGCGAGATAATTATTTCTGTGCTTGCAGATGCTGATATTCGTGAAAAGCGTATTATTTCCCGTGATGACTTAACTCGGGAACAGGCAAGAAAGCGTATGAATTCTCAGCTTGAGGAGGAGTTTTTTACATCGCATTCAGATTACATAATCCATAATAACGGTCATATAGATACCGTTAATGAGATTTCTAAAGAGGTTTCCGATAAGATAAAAGATTTTTATTTAAATCGTGAAAACTCTGACAGCACAGGTGTTGATAACACTATTTTAAGAAGGGAGTATATTTAAAATGGAGAAAAATAACGAGTTAGTAAAAGAATTAAAGGATAAGCTTCTTTTTAACCGTAAAAATGCAGTGTACAATATGTCTGAAGAGGAACTTGCCGATTGCGACAGCTTCTGCGAGGACTATAAAGATTTTATGGATAAGGCAAAAATTGAGCGTGAAGCTGTTGTTTATTCGATAGAGCTTTTAAAGCAGAACGGCTATGTCGAATACAAAAAGGGAATGAAGCTTAATGCCGGCGATAAAATTTACCGCAATAACCGTGGAAAAGCCGTTCTTATGGCAGTTATCGGTACAGCTCCTATTGAAGAGGGCGTAAGACTTTGTGCGGCTCATATCGACTCGCCAAGACTCGATTTAAAGCAGAATCCGCTTTATGAGGATACCGAGCTGGCTCTTTTTAAAACTCATTACTACGGCGGAATCAAGAAGTATCAGTGGACTACGATACCTCTCGCACTTCATGGAGTTGTCTGCAAGGCGGACGGAACATCGGTCAACGTATCTATCGGCGAGGATGAGAGCGATCCGGTTTTCTGTGTGACTGATCTTCTTCCCCACCTTGCCAACACACAGATGTCGAAAACTCTTGCTAAGGGAATTACCGGCGAACAGCTTAATATTCTCATCGGCTCACGTCCATTCAAGGATGACGAGGAAAGCGGCGCAGTTAAGCTTAATATCATGAATATTCTTTTTGAAAAATACGGAATCACAGAGGCTGATTTCATTTCATCAGAGCTTGAAGCAGTTCCTGCGTTCAAGGCAAGGGACATTGGCTTTGACAGAAGCATGATCGGCGCCTACGGTCACGACGATAAGGTTTGCGCATATCCGGCTCTCAGAGCAACTGTTGACTGTAAAAATCCGGTTCATACGGTTGTAACGGTTCTTACGGATAAGGAAGAAACAGGAAGCGACGGCAATACAGGTCTTTGCTCAGCTTATCTTGAATATTTTATCGCTGATATTGCAGAAGCTCTCGGTTCTGACGGAAGAACGGTTCTCTCTGTTTCGGAATGCCTTTCTGCCGACGTAAATGCAGCATTTGATCCGACTTTCCCAGAAGTAAACGAGCGAAATAACTGCGCATATATCAACAGAGGAGTTGTTGTGACAAAATATACCGGAGCAAGAGGAAAGTCCGGCACATCAGACGCTTCCGCAGAATTTACAGGAAGAATCAGACGGCTTATGGACGAAAAGAACGTTATCTGGCAGACCGGAGAGCTTGGAAAAGTTGACGAGGGCGGCGGCGGAACAGTTGCTGCATATATAGCTAATCTCAATGTTGACACAATTGATCTTGGAGTTCCTGTACTTTCGATGCACGCTCCTTACGAAATTGTTTCAAAGATAGACACATATATGGCATATAAGGCTTTTATGGCGTTTGTTGAGGATTGAGAAGAAGTTCTGAAATAAATTATAAAAAGAGCTGCTGTACTAAAAAGTACAGCAGCTTGATTTTTTATTTGTCATCAATTGTAAAATTTGTAACATCGATAATATCCGGAGATGCGTTTTTGTCTCTTTCAGAGGCAACATATGCGGCATAGAAATAGAACAAACTATACAGAATAATAACGATTCCGATAATAAAACGTGCTGCGCTTGCTGCTCCGAATGGATTAACAAACAGTATTATCGCAGTTATCATAAGAAGAACACCGCATATTCCATTAAATATTCTTGTATTTTTTGGCTTATTGTAATTAAAGGCTGTGATAAGCTTTGTTATTCCCATGATAGAAAAAACGATTCCGCCGATTATTGCTATGCCAAAAGAAATAATTTTCGGAAGAAAAATTATAACGATTCCCAAGAGAATACCTCCGATACTGCTTGGAAGCATTACTCCCGGTTCTCCTGAAAAAAGCGAGGATATAAACGTAATTATACAGGCGGCGATAACTATTCCGCCTATAATGTAGAATGCCATATTGATTATCTGCGGAATAAACGCAATGATTATACCTGCGGCAGCCAATAATATTCCTTTTGAAATAAATCCGGATTTACTAACTTTCATTTTTTGCCTCCTATATAAGAACATTTCCGATTTTAAGCCATATCTTACGGATAAGACTTGATTTTGCATATATGCCCTCAGAAATTTGATTAACAAGATCTTCGCAGAATTTCAGTTCGTCTTTATTTGGCGCATTTCCGCTGAAGTTTGTTCTGAGAGCGATATTCATAAAGTTTCTGAAGCTGTTTTTCTCGAATAATTCTCCGCCGAGTGCAGCCTCTACATTTTCAGCGAATGCTGTATAATTATTATCATCATTCTTCAGTCTGAACATTAAAAGAAGTTTTTCTGCATAGGCATACATATAACCGATTCTTTCAGAAGTTTTTCCCTTTGTAAATCTATTCATCCTTATATGAATGATAACCATACGTCGCAGGAGTATGATTCCTGCTATAAGAATGATCAATAATATCGATATAAGAATTATCTTAACAGCTAAAGGAATATGAAATCCCGAATCCGATGATTCATGAGGGGAGCCATTGATGAAATCAATCAGACTTTGGCTTTGAGTCTGGCTCGCCAGGCTGC
>CAJKFZ010000066.1 GCA_905199285.1 uncultured Ruminococcus sp. | reverse complement strand
ACTTGAAACCCCTCCGGAAGAAAACGGCTGTGAAACATATGCGACCGTTCCGCATTACATTGGTCTATGACCGCAGACAGAAAGTAAATGCCTATGAACCCAAACAGAATCCCGAAATACCGCTACAATGGCAGTAAAGTGAAGAGCCGCAAGGTACAGCAGACCTCGGACAAGTCCGGAACTGATGACACCCTGAAGGGACTAGAGAAGAAGATCGATGAGGGGGCATCTCACATCGGACTAGTGATTGCAGACATCATCACATTCCTCACCAAATCAGCGGCGATGCTCCCGGAAATGAATCTTCACACGGAACTGATTGATCTGACCGTGTATGACTGCGGAATCTCCGTACAGATCAAGTATCTGGACAACAGCAGCGAGAATGATGCTGATTACGATGATGAAGAGGAGGAACTTTTGTATGACGGAGACTAAAAAGAATACACTGCCGGAGCCAATTCCGGTCGATGCAAAGAAGCTGATTGACTGTCTCGGCACGATCTTTGGCGGCGTGATTCAACTTCTTGCCTCTTGGAGCCTGGGATGGCAAAGGAGCTGGCAGATATGGCGATCAACGGTGTTCCTGCGGACAAGTATGAAGCGTTCCTTACCGATTTGTCACAGCTTTAAGCGGAGGTGCTGCTATGCCGGATGTTCATGCGCTGTTAAGCGCATCCAGTTCAAAACAATGGCTGCACTGTCCGCCATCAGTCCACTTGCAGGAGGGATTGCTTAATGAGAGCTCTGTCTATGCTGCTGAGGGTACGTTTGCTCACGAGATCTGCGAGTATAAAGTCCGCAAGTATCTGCATGAACGGGTAAAACGTCCTCAGTCCGAGGAATACGATACCGAGGAGATCGAGCATATCACCGATGTATACGCTGAATTTGTTATCTCCATCATCGAGCAAATGAAGGAAAACGGCTGCGAACCGCTGGTTTTCGTGGAGGAACGTGTGAATTACAGCCACATTGCTCCTTCCGGATTTGGCACGGCAGATATGCTCATAATCGGTAAGGACGAAAACGGCAAGGGGCTGCTCCATGTAGTAGATTTCAAAACCGGAAAAGGGGTTTTTGTAGATGCCAATCACAACAGTCAGATGATGCTTTACGCACTCGGAGGTTTAGCCACTTATGGCTTTATTTATGAAATTGAAACCGTCCGCATGAGCATCGTTCAGCCCCGTCTGGATAATATCACCACATTTGAATGTACCCGTCAGGAGCTTGAAGAATGGGGCGAAAGTATCAAGCTGATTGCCAAGCTCGCCTACGAGGGCAAGGGTGAGCAGAAACCTGGTGATTGGTGCAGGTTCTGCCGTGCCAAGCCTGTCTGCAAGGCTTGTGCTGATGAGGCACTGGCACTCTGCCGTGAGGATTTCTTTAATCTTGATGCAGATGTGCTTTCCGATGATACCGAGGAATCTGACATGACTGCACCCTATGAAGCAGATACAAAACTGCCGTTTTCAAGCAGCCGGGACTGATACCGCTGTCGGAGCTTGTTGAGATACTGCCCACGCTGAACAGGATATCCTCATGGATCGAGGCTGTATTCGCATTTGTAAGCAGTGAAGCTATCAACCATGCCGTTCCTATTCCCGGCTACAATGTTGTAGAAGATCGGAGCAAGCGTGTGTTCACAGACACAAAGGCAGTGGTCGATACGGCGGTACAAAACGGCTACACCGATCTTTACAAGCAGTCACTCATCACCCTGACGGAATTTGAGAAAATGATGGGCAAGAAAAAGTTCAATGAACTGCTCGGAGGATATGTGGCGAAACCGCCCGGAAAGCGATCCGAGAGAGCCTGTTGATCTTACAATACCCAGTCAGGAGTTTTCTGTCCTGTCTGACGAATCATAACACATTTTGGAGGTATTTCAATGGCAACAAACAACACAGCACCCACAACGAAGGTCATCGTGCCTTGCCGCATCAGCTTTGCGAACATCTGGGAGGCAAAGAGCATCAACGGCGGCGAGGAGAAGTATTCCGTCTCCCTACTAATTCCCAAGGATGACAAGACGACCCTCTCCAAGATCAAGAAGGCAATTGAGGCTGCAAAGGAAGCGGCAAAAGATAAGAAGTGGAACGGCAAGATTCTGCCCAATCTCAAACTGCCGATGCATGACAGCGATATTGATCGTCCCGACGATGAGAATTACACAGGACATTTCTTTTTCAATGCCACATTCAAGGACGCTCCTCAGATTGTTGACCGCAAGGTACAGCCGATTCTCAATCCAATGGAGTGAGGCAGTGGTGATTACTGCAATGTGAGTGTGAATTTTTACGGCTTTGCGGCATCCGGCAATAAGGGCATCGCAGCAGGTCTCCAGAATATTCAGCTTGTCCGCCATGGCCAACGGCTCCGCCGGCAGACCGTCTGCATCCGCCGACTTTGTCGAGGTTGAGGGCGAGGACGATGAGGATATCATGGCTAATGACGACATGGATTTCCTGAACTGACGAATCAAGGGAGGTTCGTCCTCCCTGTTACATATATGCAATAAGGACGGTGATAACTTGGCAAAGCGAGTATTGAGTATAGATTTAGAAACCTATAGCGATGTGGATCTCGTTAACTGTGGTGTTTTTCGTTACGGTGAGGGCGACTTTCATATATTGCTTTTTGTCTATGCTTTTGACGATGAGGATGTACAGTGTGTTGACCTTGCCTGCGGTGAGCAGTTGCCGCAGGAAGTCATTGACGCTATCCATGATGAAAACATCATAAAATCCGCATGGAATGTGCAGTTTGAGAGAACCTGTCTGTCAAAGTATTTCGGCACGCAGCTTTCGCCTAATTCATGGCAATGCACAATGGTATAGGCAGCAAGTTTATCGCTTCCGCTGAAGTTAAAGTTGGCGGCACAGGTGCTGAAAACCGGAGAACAAAAAGATGATGCAGGCGAACTTCTTATCCGCTACTTTTCTATTCCCTGTAAGCCGACCAAATCCAACGGCGGCAGGTCGAGGAATCTTCCTGAACACGCTCCAGAGGACTGTAAGTTATTCAAGAGTTACTGTATTCAGGATGTTAAGACGGAACGGGATATTCGCCGTAAATTGGAGAAATTTCCTCTGTCTCCGCAGGAATGGGACTACTACCACATGGATCAGCGGATCAATGATAGAGGTGTTCTGATCGACAAGGAGTTTGTACAGCAGGCAATTATCTGCGACATGATGCTGTCCGAAGAAATGACGAAAAGAGCCTATGAGCTGACAGGGCTTGAAAATCCTAATTCCGTATCGCAGTTAAAATCATGGCTTGAGGAGCGTGGAATATCTGTTGATTCCCTTGGTAAAAAAGATGTCGCATCGCTCATTACTGATCTGAACAAGCACAGTGCTGACGGTGAAGCTCTCGACATGATGAGGCTCCGCCTGCAAATGGCGAAATCCTCTTTGAAAAAATATCAGGCGGCGGAGAGATACATCTGTCAGGACGGCAGAGCGCACGGATTATTTCAGTTTTCTGGAGCGCAGCGAACCCAGCGTTGGTCCGGTCATGGTATTCAATTGCAGAATCTACTTCAGAACCATATCACCACTTTGGATGAGGCAAGAGAACTTGTCAAAATGGGCTGTTTTGATATGATTGAGGTTCTCTATGGCAACACGCCTGATATTCTTTCACAGCTCATCCGCACCATGCTCATTCCAAAAGAGGACTGTGAATTTATTGTAGTGGACCTCTCGGCTATAGAAGCTCGTGTATTAGCTTGGCTTGCCGGTGAACAGTGGCGGCTTGATGCTTTTGAGCGTGGTGAGGATATTTATTGTGCTTCTGCATCAGAAATGTTTCATGTACCTGTCGTCAAGCATGGTATTAATGGCAAACTGCGGAAGCGTGGAAAAGTTGCTGAATTGGCGTGTGGTTATGGCGGCAGTGCAGGCAGGTGTCGTTATCAGTAACTCTGAGGTCAGTCTCGGTGTTGTATCCGTTCAGCCTCTCGTATATACTTTAGCTTGTTCAAACGGCATGGTGAGCGTAGAACCCATGTTGGCAGAGCAACAAAAGCTTTGGGTGACAGCTTCAATATCTATACCGATGAAACCCTCGAAGCAGAGGATCACGCATTTATGCTGAAACTCCGTGATACTACGCTTGCCGCTATAGAAGAGGCAAGATTTGCGCAGGTCGTGTGTGTACTAGAGCAGAGCCACGGTGCGAAAATCACTGGCAGAGTGCAGAATGTCATTGAACTGACCGGCAAGGCATACGACCTCAATCAGCCGGAGCAGGATAGCATCCTCAATTATTTGATTCAGGGTGGCGATCTTTCCCTCTACGGTCTGAGCAACGCCATCACAAGAGCTTCACAGGATATTGAGTCCTACGACAGGGCGACAGCATTGGAGGGCATCGGCTGGCAGGTCGCAACAATGCCTGCAAATCAGTGGAAGGAGATAAACGCATGAGCAGAACTTACAAAGACAGAAAAGGATACAAAACAAGAATGAACAACCGTATGAACATCCATAACCGCTTCCGTGGTTCTTATGATGATTACGACCACAGTGATCAGGAACTGTATGTCTACGACCAGTGCTGCTAGAACTGCCACTACTTTAACGGCTGCTGCTGTAATGAGCAGCGTGAGAATTTCGATCCATATCCCGATGCCAACTGGTGCGAGGACTAGAAAGGCAGAGGCGGTGGCTGCTGGTGAGAGAATATGTTGTCGAAAACGAGTTTGTGAAAGCTGTCAAAGCCGCCGGAGGTGTGGCATATAAGCTGACGAGTCAAACCGCCAATGGACTGCCGGACAGACTCGTTCTGTTCTTCCCGGCAAAAACGGTATTTGTGGAACTGAAAGCACCGGGCAAAATGATGCGACCATTGCAGCGAAAAAGGCGATACCAACTTATGAAACTTGGCTTTCCCGTTCTCTGCATAGACAAGCTGCATCAGATAAAGCCATGTATAGATGCGATTTTATCATGGACTCCCGGCACACCGTTCCCCAATGGCATCGGTGCGAAAATCCCTGATTTGGAAGTGGCAATGCCGCCATCTGAACTTAAAAATGCTATGAAGCAGATGAGGAAGGAGATGATGCCCTATGAAGTTCGTGCGACATGATTATCAGAAATATTGCATTGATTACATCAAAAATCATGATATTTCTGCTCTCTTTCTCGACATGGGCTTGGGTTGACAAAACGGTCACAACCTTAACTGCTTTGCGTGACCTGATGTTTGACGAACTGAAAGTCAATAAAGTGCTTGTCATAGCCCCGCTCCGAGTTGCGAGAGATACATGGCCAGCAGAGGTGCAGAAATGGGATCACTTGCAGGACATTGAAATCTCTGTTATCACAGGTTCGGTCAAACAGAGGACAGCTGCTGTCAATCACAACGTTTTCATCTACATTGTAAACCGAGAAAACGTCAAATGGCTGATTGAGTATTATGAGAAAAACGGTCTGCTTGAGGACGGTGATATTGATGCCGTCAACGCTGCATCGCTCTCCAATAAGCTGCTGCAAATGGCGAACGGTGCTGTTTATGATGAAAATAAAGAAGTCCGTATTATCCACGATCGTAAACTTGAAATGCTGGAAGACCTGATCGAATCTGTAAACGGTCAACCTGTGCTGATCGCCTACTGGTTTAAGCACGATAGAACACGCATTATGGAGTATTTAAGTTCCTGCGGTTATGCTCCGAGGGATATCAAGGATTCCTCTGACATCACTGAATGGAATGCAGGAAATATCCCTGTCGCATTGACATCCTGCATCCGCAGGACATGGCTTGAATATACAGTCCGGCGGTCATATCCTTATCTGGTATGGGATCACTTGGAGTCTTGAATTGTATCAGCAGACGAATGCTCGTCTATGGCGGCAGGGACAGAAGAACACTGTTACCATTCATCATATCGTTGCAAAATACACTGTTGATGAAGATGTGTTGAAAGCATTAGCATCTAAAGATGTCACACAGGAAAAGTTGATTGCGGCGGTCAAGGCAAGGTTTTGAAAAGACGACAAATAGTTACGTCACAAAAGTTACAGAAAATGCTGCAAAACGGTAACGTCCGTTATGAAACAAACAGAGCTGAAATTTATGACCAGTAAAAATAAACGAATGAAAAATGAATATCGCAGAGGTCTGGGCTTTGATCCGAGAGAGTATATTTCTGCTCCTGATCGCAATTCTGAACACGAAAATAACAACGTCAGAACGCCGCAACGTGGGGACATTTGGTTTGCAAACCTTGGCAGTCACCCATACAGCAGTGTACAGTCGGGATGTAGACCTGTTATAGTGATTTCAAATAACATCGGCAACACTCACTCAGATACCGTCAATATCATTCTGATGACAAGGCATCTGAAAAAGCCCGATTTACCTTGTCATACAGAGATAACTCCCGATCATATTTCGGACAAGCGTCAGCTCCTCGATACCTCTATGGTTCTTGCGGAGCAGGTCACAACGATCAGCAAATATGCACTTCGGAATTATGTCGGGAAGATTGAGGATACAACTGCACTTTCTGCTATCAACACTGCCGTTGCATCACAGCTTGGCATCAAAACTGCAAAGGAGATGTAATCATGCCCACTAAAGTGAATTTCGTCAATATTCCGGACGCTTGACCGGCAATATGGCGAAAACCAACGATCCGTCTACTTTTACCGACTTTAACACAGCGATGAAAACCTACGCTATCAGCGGCTGGGACGGTATTGGTTATCGTGTCAGCGAGGGCATCGGTGCAATCGACATTGACCACTGTATCCGTGAGGATGGCAGTTTGAACGATGTGGCGGCATCCATCCTCGGTATCTTCTCTACTGATTATTTTGAGAAATCTCCCTCCGGCACAGGTCTGCGAGGGTTCTTTCGGCTTTCTCCCGACTTCGCCTACGATAAGACCGTCTACTATATCAACAACCGTAAGCATGGTCTGGAGGTCTATCTGCCGGGAACGACTAACCGATTTGTAACTGTTACAGGTGATATGTTCAGATCCGGCACAGTTACCAGAGATGATAACGCTCTTAAAACTGCCCTTGACACCTTCATGAAGAGATCAATGCGAGTCAGCTCCAAAACAGTAGAACCTGCCTCATATCTCGATGATGATGCCGCCTTTTCCGGATGATCATCTTGTGCCTTTTTGCTGCCTTGCTATCTTGAATACCTCGTAAAATCGGGTATTTTCAAGGCAACATGAGGATATGTAGCAGGTTTTTACAGTGGTTATTAATATTACATTCCTTTATATATGTATTACTGTTTTTACTTGCTACATCTTGCTACAAATAAATAAAAGAGAAATAAAAGATAAGAAGAATAGGGGATTTTCGGACTTTTGAAAATTATCCCCTATGCGTCTGCCGAGGATGTAACTGACCCACTGTGGGTAAGGGACAGGCTTGGCAGGTTGAGCGGAATATCAAATATAAATCATTTTTATCAGGAGGAAAACACTATGAAAATTTTAACTTGTGAACAGGTAGTAGCAGGACATCCCGACAAAATTTGTGACCAGATCGCAGATGCCATCGTGACTGACTGTTTGCGGCATGACCGCAACAGCCGTATCGCTATCGAGTGTCTTTTCAAGAACCGCTGCCTTGTGATCGCCGGAGAGCTTACCAGCACGCACGAACCGGATTATAAGGCACTGGTGCAGCAGGTATTTGACCGCATCAATAACGGCGGCGCAGAGAACGGTGATGCAGGACTTGACTACAAGCTGGATTTCACTGTCGATGATCTGGACATTGCGGTTCTGGTCGATCGTCAAAGCAGTGATATTGCCATTGGTGTGAACGCAGGCGGTGCAGGAGATCAGGGCATAGTGTACGGATACGCAACCAACGAAACGCCGGAACTGCAGTCGATTCCTTTTGTGTTGGCGACCAGATTTCTGGAACTGCTGAAATCCTATCCCTGCCGTATGCTGAAAGCAGATGCAAAAGCACAGGTCAGCTACGACTACGACAGCGGACGCATTACTACATTCCTCTGCTCAGTGCAGCATATCCGTGATGTATAAGTTGAGGACTTCAAGGAGATCATTGAAAATCTTATGATTCGCACTGCTATGTCTTATGGACTGAATACCGACTTTGTAAAGCTGGTGAATCCTACAGGCAGATTTGTCCTCGGAAGTTCCTTTGCCGACTGTGGTGTTACAGGACGAAAGCTCGCCTGTGATACCTATGGCGGTATCGGTCATATCGGTGGCGGTGCGATGTCCGGCAAAGCTCCCTCAAAGGTTAACAGAAGCGGTGCATATATGGCTCGTAAGATCGCAAGGGATATCGTCAGTGCTGGATATGCGGATAAGGCGGAAGTTCAGATCGCATACGCTATTGGCTTGGCAGAACCCGTGTCCGTGTATGCGGAGACACTCGGCACGGAACATCAGGACAAGGAGTTCATCATGCAGTACGTCCGTGAGAATTACGATTTGACACCAAGAAGAATTATTGAGAGTCTTGGATTGCTGGATGTAGACTATAACACTGTTTCCGCTTACAGACACTTCGGAAAATAGGGGCTTCCGTGGGAGACCTAAAAAATTTTTTGAATAAATTTTATTTGATACTACCAAAACGCCCTCTCCCACGACAGTATATGAGGGGCGTTGCTCAGACCGACAACCACAGCTTATGCGGGGCTGACCGTCCCTTACCAAACCTAAAAATGGAAAGGAGGCAATGCCAATGCCCAGCAGACCCAACACACCATGCAAGCACCCCGGCTGTGCAATGCTCGTTCCCTACGGCACGAAGTATTGTGACAAACACAAGGCACTGCATCCGGAGGACACACGCTCGGCAGGTAGCCGTGGCTACGGCAGTGCATGGAATAAAGCGCGCAAGCGTTACCTTGAATCACATCCGCTGTGTGTGGAATGCATGAAGCAGGGACGTTATGTAAAGGCAACAGACGTTGACCACATCGTTCCACACCGAGGAGACAAAGTTCTCTTCTGGGATCAGAGTAACTGGCAAAGTTTCTGTCACCGTCACCATAGCATTAAAACCCGAAACGAGGATCACCCCCAGAGTATAGGTACTGAAAAAAAGAGGAGCCCCTCAACTAAGGAACTCCTCTTGCTTCTAAACATCATTTGCCAAACAAATCACTATGTGTTCCGGTACGGGTAAGGGAAAGAATCAATTGTTGCTCGTAAATACGGTACACAAGCAGCCAATCGGGTGCAATGTGTAACTCACGGTAGCCTATCCAGTTCCCAGTCAGTGCATGATCGCTGTATACAGCCGGAAGTTCAGCACCGTCTGCAAGCAACGCAACAACCGCCTTTAGCTTGCCGATGTCATATCCACGCTTCTTGACGAGCTTGTAATCATGCTTGAAACTAGATGTTCTTTGAATCTCGTACTTCATTCGCTGTCCAACTCCTCAAACAATGCATCAACACTCTTGAAGCGTGGTGCATTCGTATCGTTTGCCATCAGTTCGCTTTCCACACGTGCGAGTGTGTTCTCGTCAGCAAACAGCTTGATGAATTCCAACATTTTTTCTTCTGATAGCGATGCGAGGACGCTGACTGCACATTCTCTTGTATTCATCATGACAACTCCATTCTTGTAGAATCAACAAAAGGTTTTACATTTCTTCTTATCGTGATTATACCACGATATTATCGGGAAGTCAAGAGGAATTTTGAGGGATTTAGGATGCTGATACAAGGTGCAGATTACTGAATGTTTAAGGTGGCTCAGAGCTGTATTCGCAGGGGCGAGGCTATGGCGGCTACCGGGGGCGGGTCCACTTTTACAGGCGAAAGCAAACTGAAGACCGTCGCCCCCTCTCGTGTGAAAAAACGCAAATTTGAAGGGCCCCCAGTCATTTGAAACACTAACAGAGTGGTTTTTCAGTCATAAGGTCTGTTGTGCGGAAAACAGAAAATGCTGATATTTCGTACTTTTCAGATTGCCGTTGTAGAAAAATGTGACGGCATAATATATATGGAGCTGCGTCACAAACAGCATAGCAAAACGGCGATTTTACGTCGAAAAAAGCTAAAAACAGCACGTTTTTAGCACTTAATCGCATTTCGAAATTGCAAACTTGGCGGAGCCAGTGTGGATACCGAAAACCGCATAACTTCGGTGGATTTAAGGTGGTGAACATATGACGGAAATGCAGAAGGAGCAGATAAGGGCAATGCGGATGCAGGGCATCGGGTACAGGGCAATTGCAAAGGCGATGGGCTTGAAGATCAATCAGGTTCAGCTTTTCTGCAAAGCCAACGGACTCGCCGGCACCGGAGAGCTTGCCAATCTGAACTATCCAATCTGGTGTTAGCAGAACAACCGCTGTCCGATCTGCGGTGCAAAAATCACTCACCCAAAATCGGACGCAGCAAGAAGTTCTGCTCCGGTCGATGCAGAACAAGATATTACCGTGAGAGGAGAAACGGAAAATGATGATCATTATTATGACCCATGTGATATGAATGTGTAGAAAAGCTGTATCATGCTTTTGCAAGATCTGTCTATGTCGAAGAAATTCAGGACATGATGATTGATGAACTGAATCACGCCGAAGCGTACAAACTTGCACAGCATTACATCAAGTACAAACGACTCCACAACGAGAGGTGATTAGATGCAGATAACTGTCACAGGCGGAGAAATGACTGAAAAATAACAGCAGGAGTATGTAAATCACATCAAGAAGAACAATCCTGACAAAATCATAACGGCACTTGAAATCAGACTCGATGGCGAATTTGTTGATCTGCGCTATGAATATGAAACCGTGCCTTTTGAGCGCATCCGCCGCATTACCGGATACCTTGTCGGTACGCTTGACCAGTTTAATAATGCAAAAAGAGTTGAAGTTGGCGATAGAGTGAAACACGGTTAAGATGTGTTTTTTCTCAATTTTTAAGGAGGAGAGCATGAAGGAAAAAGCCAAAATTTTAGAACAGACAGTGCGCTGTGATTTCTGCGGATGCGCTTTTGTGCCTGAGCCGAAAACACAGCGTGAGGGCGAGATGCAAAGCGTGGCGGCGGTCGTGTGGCTGCGATTCCGCATATCGCTCCTGCGGAAGAAAAAGGTGCGGATATGCTGGAATCGCTGATAAAAAAGGAGCTGTCATGAGTTACGAAGAAATCAACGAAATGATGCTGGAAATGGGGCTTAAGAAGCTGGATATTGAGTTGTACACCGATGAGAAATCACCGGAAGCAGAGCAGAAAGTGGAAGAAGTGCTGTATCAGCACAATATTTTTTACACAAAAACAGAAACATGGATAGAGTCAGAACGGCTCTATGAAGTATTATATCAAATGGAGGTATGAGCATGGCTTTGAAGAAAAACAAAGTAAAATTCGGACTGAACAAAGTCCATTACACCAAGATCACAGCATGGACTGATGACGGTGTTCCCACATTTGCGACACCTGTAAGAATTCCCGGTGCGGTATCGCTGTCCATTGATGCAAGCGGCGGTGCAGATAATTTCTACGCTGACAACAGCGTGTATTACGTCATCAACAACAATTCCGGGTATGAAGGAGATTTAGAGATCGCACTTGTCACAACAGATTTTGCCACCGAAATTCTCGGCGAAAAGCTGGATAATAATGGCGTTCTCGTTGAGAGCAATGATGCGGAACTTGTACAGTTTGCACTGCTTTTTGAATTTGAGGGCGACAAGGATAAGATCCGTCATGTGCTGTACTGCTGCTCGGCAAGCCGTCCTGCGACCGAAAGCTCCACCACAGAGGAAGAAACCGAGGTCAAGACGGAAACGCTCTCGCTGAAAGCAACAGCATTGCCTGACGGTCTTGTCAAGTCAAAAAACTGTGAGAATACGGACGAAACTACCTACAATAACTGATACAAGAGCGTTTATATCCCTGTGACAACGACCTCGACAAAGTCCGCCAAAAACACATCTATATCGTAAGGGAGACTTTTTATGGCTATCAAGAAAACTATTAAAATTGATGAAATTGAAGTACCTTTCAAGGCGAGTGCGGCAGTGCCTCGCCTTTACCGTCTGAAGTTCGGACGTGATATTTATCGGGATTTTGCCGCTTTGCAGAAGAATATCAAAGAAGGCGCTGTGGAGAATTCCGCTCTTGATATTGAAAGTCTGGAGGTCTTTGAGAATATCGCTTTTGTCATGGCAAAGCACGCCGATCCTGAGAATGTTCCCGATAATCCCGATGATTTTCTGGAACAGTTCAATACGTTCAGTATCTATGAAATCCTTCCGCAGCTGATTGAACTGTGGGGACTGAACACAGCAACACAGATCAAGTCTAAACAAAACATCGCTA
>CAJKFZ010000065.1 GCA_905199285.1 uncultured Ruminococcus sp. | reverse complement strand
ATCATATTTCCTATAATCTACAGCTTTCTTAGTATTATGTGTAATGAGGTTGAACATATCACAGGCTTGAAAAAATCCTCCGTACCAACAAATGGACACGGAGGAGCAATATATAGTAGAAAATTAGATAACAGGTTTTATTTCAGCTTTTCAGAAATTTTAAGATTGAGGTTTGCAGTTTCTTCTGCAATCATATCTGCAATTATTGTGCAGCCCTTGATGCTAAGATGAGTATTGTCGATAGAAGTTCTTGTATCGTCAGAGTAGCAGTGCAGTTCCGCAGTTGCATCAGCACCGCCGCTGCTGTAAAGCTGTGTGTACAGTTCTGCTGTTTTTGTTGTCATGTTTATGACTGGTATATTGTACTCCTTGCCGAGTTTTACAAGTCCCTCAGCGTAAGCAACATGGCTCTTGTAATTTGCCGCACCGTTAGAACCTCTTCTTGTAACCGGAGTTACAAGCACTACTGTAGCACCATTTGCCTGTGCGACCTTGACATACTTGTTCAGAATTACCCATTCGTAGGAATACTGTCCTGCTGAGTTTTTGCCATCTTTGTCGAGAGTTGAGAAATCAAGTCCCGGATAAGTTCCACGGGCAGCATCGTCAGTCTTTTCATCGTTGTGACCGAACTGCACAAACAGATAGTCGCCCTTGCCAATAGAATTGCACATTGTCTTGTACTCATTCTCGGTCAGGAAACTCCGGCTGCTTCTACCTGCCCTTGCAAGGTTAGTTACTGTAACGCCGTTGTACTGCTCTCCGAGCTTCATACCCCAGCCGCAGCGATTCTGGTTCTTCTGCGCAGCTTCATCATAGTTGCATACAGTCGAATCTCCTACGATATATACCTTACCGGAGAATTTAAAATCGGCACTTTCATAAGTATTTGTAACGATCAATATAGTCGGTTCGACTGGCGTATCTATTACAGTCTGCTTATTGACCAATTCCTTCTTCATCATACACAAATCAAACACATCTAGTCTGCCGTCCTCGCAAAGATCAGCAGCCTTCCAGTCGGCAAGGTGCGTATCAGGAACAGCAAGCAGCCACTTTTGGAGCAATACCACATCTGTTATATCAAATTTGCCGTCTGCGTTGACATCGCCTGTTATTTGAGCCGGAACAGTCCCTGCCTTAGCGACCAATGCAGCATATCCTGTACAGCCACTTGTCTGCCCATTAGATCCGAGAGTAATTTTTTCACCGTTATTGAAATCTTTGCTATAGAGATCATAAACAACGTCCTGACTGTTTTTGACAGTCAAGCCTGTATTATTCCAACCGGAAAGCCATGACGGAACTGCTGTTACACGGCTGTCGAGAACGATATACACTGTAATATCACCGTTTGCGGTAAACACACCAAGATCGGATTCCACCTTCTTGGCATCGCATGGCGTTACAATCGCTTCTGCGCCGACCAGACCGGAAGGAATCTCAGTATAGGTCACGCCGTCACGATCAGTATAGATCAGATCGCCGATTTGGATATTCGAATCAAGTTTCCAGAGTTCAGGCAGTGCATTGGAATTCAGTGTCAGATCCTTGATATACGTTCCGCTAATAATAACAGGTGTATCAGTGCCAGATGGCGTATTGCTGTAATAATACGGTTTCCAGCCGTTCAGATAGGTGTCAACATCAAGTCCGTTTGCGGAGGTCTTAACGGTATTTTTGATTCGTCCGGAAGTGTTTACAGCCTTACCGTTTACGGTTGTGTTATATTCCTTGAAGTTTGCATTTGCCGGGTCGTTGTTGCTCATTTTGCCCCAGCCTGCTGCACAGATCATGCTTTCGGACGAGAGCTTTGTGTTCACGAATGCAACGTCAGCATCGCCGCTCCACGGTCTGCCGAAATTGCCCTCTCCGACTTTCATGCCGCTTGCACCGGACACATTGCAGTCGGAGAAAAGGTACTTTCCGGTGTTGGTTTTTGCCGTGATATAACCGCCGACTGCCTTATCGGAATAGCCTGCCCACACAAGATCGCAGCTCTGGAAGATGGTGCAGAGAGACGGCAGCTCGTAGGCTCTTGCACCAGCCGGAGCAAGTGTCTTTTCATCGTGCTGCTGGCACCATGCGGTAAGTGTGCCGTTTACTGTGATCTGGGTGTTCAGGATGCATTCAACGCCCTTGTCAACAGCATTCTGCGCTTTCTTTTGGTAATTATTATCAATCCAAGCAAAAGAACCGGATTTCTGCGAAACTTCCAATAATACACGCAGAACAGATACCATTGCCGTATCGTTGTATGTAATATGTGCATGGTATGTGCCTGCGTCATTAAATACCTGTGGCCAACCGCCGTTGGAATACTGTCCATTAAACAGCAAGTCAAGTGCTTTCAGGCAGGAGGTCTTGTATTTTTCTGTTCCTGTAGCATTGTAGACACTTGCAAGAAAACGAATCTGTCCCCATGTTGCATTATTGTCGATGGTGGATTTGTTCCATGAGCCTGACGATTCGGTCTTCATATCCTTACGCCAACCGCCATCAGAAAGCTGATACTTTATCATTTCATCAGCAAGTGCAGTTGCTTCCGAACTTTTCCACCATGAAGCATCCTTCTTTGCATAGGTGTTCCAGTTAAAATCATTTTCACCGGCATAAACGACCAAGCTGTTCATATTCTGCGGTAGTACCGCCACAGCAGACGAAAACAGCATTCCGGCTGCGAGTGCAACTCCGGCAAACCGTTTTGATGTATGTTTCATAGAGATTCCTCCTTGATATATTGCATATAAATCGATTGTTTTTATCTTGTTCATATCTTCTCCACAAATTATATCAGAACGAATTTATAAAGTCAATGCAATATCATGACATCAACTGCGAAATTATGACTTCTTTTCAAAGATAATTGATTTTTAACAGCAAGCAAAGTAAATCGCTCTGCCATGTATGGCAGAGCAATCGTTTTACATTTATATTATTTCGCTTTTTCAAAACTCCAGTTCTGACAAGTACTTCCCGTGAGTACCCATTGCTGAACATTAGCGCCTGCTCCTGTTTCAGCATTGATGACCTCCACGCATTTCTTTTCACCTGAAACCTTTGTCAGTATAAGGTATGAACCGTCGGAATTGCGTTTTAGCTTGAATTTCTGTGAATCGTCACCTGTGAACGATGATATTTCCACATTTGTACCGTCCTTATCCTCACTGCCAGCAATCGTAAGATATCCCGTAGTGTCATCGGAAAGCTGGGAGATTATATAATAATAACCGTCACCGGTCTCCTTGACTGTCCATGTATTGTTTGCCTTATTGGCAACTGTGCTGTATTGCTGTACATTTGTACCGTCGGCTGTTCCTGACTTATAGACATCAAGGCAGCGCCCGCTGTTTACATTTCTCACGGCATAGACTGTGTTTTCCTCCAAAGCTACCTGACCGATGATGTTTATATCCGGCTGCGGCGGAGCATCCATATCCGTGCCGAAGTAATAGCTGAGCATATTGGACTGCACATATCCCTTTGAGGTCATGTCGTTGCGGTATGCAGGGTCTTGTGCAAAAGTGTTGAAGCGGTAATCTGTGGGGATATTGGTGGAAATGATGACAAGGCTTGCGTAGTCGTAACCTGTGCAGATGATCTCCTCACGCCAGTCGCCAAGAATGTCACCGTAAAACATTGGCGCACCTCTGTCACTGGACGAACAGTCCGATATTTTCCAAGTCGTTGCAAGTCTGCTGACAGATTGTGACTCGTAGTTCCACTTTTCGATCTTGCTGTCGTTATAGCTTTCGCTGAATAAGTCGCCATCCCAATAAAGCTTCAGTGAGGGATATGCGTTGGTGTCGCTTATCTTATTGCCGTTCTTGTCGTACATTCCCTGGAATGACCACACCTCATATCCCTCGTGGGTAGGATCAACATCTCCGATATCTCCCCTTCCGACATCTACATTACCGTCACCGCTGTAATTCGTCCAAAGCAGCTTACCTGTTGAAGCATTATATATGTATTCAAGAAGCGTGCTGGGGTTTCTCTGCTGTACGCCGTATCCTATCATTTCCTTGCCGTTGTCAGCAGTTGAAAATGCAGTAATATGATAGCGATCGCCATGAACCACATCCGGCATAGTGTATCGCAGTGTTCCATCACCATTCAGTGCATAACCCATATGCAGGACTTCATCTTTGCCGTCATAGTCAACGTCCTCCACACGGAACTGATGAGCTTCTGCACCGCCACCCTGCTTTCCTGCATCGTATTTCCACTCCTGTCTGAATGTATCTCCACCGCCGAAGCCGTATGCAACCATCAGACTGTTGAAGCTTTTATCGGCATTGCGGTTTTTCAGCCAGCATACAAGATTTGGGTGAACACCGTCCAGATATCCAATTTCCATCATACACGCCATAGGACCTATATTGAGATAGTCTGTCGGAAGATTTACTGATGTTTCCAATGCACCTGTCATACCATTGACGACAGCGATCGCCTGCCCATTTGCACCGGAATTTGAAGTATATTTATTTCCGTTGCCGAATGTTACGCCATCGGCAATACGAACCATGACCTCTGCTGTTCCGTCACAATCAATGTCATAGACCGTAGCTCCATCCCACATTCCTACATCTATCGTAGAAGCACCAGGAGAAATATTGTTCTTATTTTCGCTGTTCACACCGAGGTCGAGTGTCCAGAGGTAGGTACCGTCATTAAGATAGGCTTCGAGTTTCTGATGCTCATCAGTACAGCGATCAACAAGAAAATCATACGCGCCGTCGCCGTTAAAGTCGCCCACCCATACAAAATGGATCGTACCGCCCTCCTTGATCGGAATAATTTGTGCAGCTCCGGCATTATTCTTGTCCCCGACAATGGATGAACCTGCTTTTAGTGTAAATTCGCCGTCCGTGGGAGTCTCAACGCCGTTGTAGACCGTTGTGACATAGTAGGTGTTGTCCTTTGTCATATTAACGGTCGTGTCCTTGTAATTCGTGCCGCCTGTGAGGATTTCGTCATTCAGCTTGGTGGTAACTCCGTCGGTCGTGCGGTAAACATTGAAGCCGATGTCAGGCTCATCACTTGCAAGCAGCCGCCAGCTTACAAATGCGGCATTTCCTGCACTTACGGCGTATGTTCCACGGTCAAGATACTCATACATCCTGCTTCCGGTGAGTTTTTTCTGTCCATTGTAGGGCTGCTCAGTTACTGGAGTGTACCATATTCCTGCAGGGAATGTGACTTTCTTTCCGAGAAGATAATCCTGTAATAACTGCAAGTCCTTTGAATCAAGCTTGCCGTCTGCGTTCAGGTCGGAAATGACCTTTGTTATGGAATTCAGTTTTGAGTTATCCACTGACGCTTGCCTGAGAAGTACCATATCAAAGGCTGATAGCACCTCATCACAGTCCATATCGCCATACAGATAGGACTTCTGTTCAGCAGCGTTTACTGTATAAGTGACAGGTATAGAGGGAACAGATTGAAGCAAAAACGCAGCCGATAATAATGAAAAAACTTTTTTCATGTATAAACTCCTTTCGTTAAAATATAACTATATTCAGTATTTTTATAAATCATAACGCATTTTATACAATTTGTCAATGTAAAATCACGACATCAACTGCGAAATTATGACTTCCTGCGTTGACACAAGCTATATTTGGCAGTATAATATTGAAAAGGAGGCGGTATTATGAGGAAAAGAATATGTGTAATTCTAATCGGACTTCAATCCGAAACTGCAAGACGGACTGTTGAGGGAATCTCTGCACAGGCTTCGGTGCTTGGGTATGATGTGTTTGTTTTCAGCTATTTTGATTTACGGCAGCCGGATGAAAAAACTATACGTGGTGCGGCAAATATTCTTTCTTTGATCGACCCGGCGGATTATGATGCGTTCATCATCCACAAGGGTGTGATCGTGGATGATGAAATCCGGTACAGACTGATGCAGATTTGTGAGAACTCCGGTAAGCCGGTTATTGATCTGGATGCACCTGATGCAGACGGCGAGGAATATCCCCTCTGGAATGACAGGGAGAAATTCCGCATACTGACAGAACACCTCATTACAGAGCATAATCACAAGAAAATATACTGTATTACCGGTTTCAAGGGCTTTCACCAGTCCGAGAACCGTCTGCTGGGTTATCGTGATGCGCTTCTTGCGCACGGTATTGAACCGCACGATGAATGGGAGTTCTACGGCGATTTCTGGAACGAATATACGACTGCCTTTGCCGAGCGGCTTGCAAGTGGTGAGATTTCCATGCCCGATGCGGTCGTATGCGCAGCTACGATTCCGGCTGTCGGGCTGATAGACGGACTGAAAAAGCATGGGATAAGTGTACCGCAGGATATTGCAGTTGTTGGATATGACTGCTTTGCGGAGGTAATTTATGAGCAGCCTGCCGTTACGTTCATATCGTTCCCGAATTATAATCAGGGAATACAGTGTGTATGCAGAATACATAAAATGCTCACCGGGAAAAGCGTGCGTTCCGACCTTTATTTTGAGGAAAAGCTGTGTACTCTGGATAGCTGCGGCTGCCATTCATCAGATAATCTCTCGCTGCTCTGGCTGAAAAACGACCTTGCCGAGCAGTTTCAGTATCAGAGCCTATTCCGCTATAGTGGTATGCAGGAGAGCCTTTCGTCAACAGATAATGCCGCCGATTGCTTTAAAACTATATACGACTTGAATTACCTTATACGTGGTATAAAATCAGTACACTATTGTCTCTGTGACGACTGGGACGGTATCAGCTATACCGGCAATGAGCCTTATCGCAACAGCGGTTATTCCGAGCGATTGCTGACCTATTCCAACTATTATCCCGGCGGCGCTGTGTTTGATATCAGACGCAAAAAGGACATTCCCGACTTCGTAAGCAGTCAGAAACGTGCCGGTACATATTTCTTCTTCCCAATGCATTACAGCGACAGAACATTCGGATTTGCCGCACTGGAATTCAAAGATATCCACCACACGCCGGACTCGCTTTTCTGGAGCTTTATGGAGATACTCAACAATGCCCTTGAAACTATCCGCATACGTTATTATATTACACGTTTCAGCGAACGCCAGAGACTTGCGGCGATACGTGACAATTTGACAGGCTTTTACAACCGTCGTGGCTTTGAGGAGATATCTGCGGAGATGTACGAATATGCCGTTTCACATCATGAGCGTTTTTTCCTTGTGGCAATAAGACTGTATAATCTGGAGCAGATAAATCAGGAGTTGGGATATGAAACGGGTGACCGGATACTGCTTATAATTTCAGATGTTATCGGAAAGCTCACCAAAGGCAATGAGACTCCCAGTCATTACAAGGGCGGTAAATTTTATGTGGTGGGTACTCATTCGGCTGACGCTCCATATCCCTCTGTGACGGCACAGAAGCAGGAGTTTCTGAACGAGTGCCGGAAGCAGCTTGCTGACTTTGAAGAAACAGTACAGATTGAAATGGAAATGGAGGTGTTCCGGGACTTCATCACCGAACAGGAACTCAGCGGCATTATCTCCGAGCTTGAAACAAAGCTCAATAAGAAGCACTTAAACTCCCGGAGAAATCGAATTCATATGACGAATATCTACGATCTCCGCAAGGAGATATACAAGAATCCACAGAAGAAGTGGACAGTGGCAGAGCTTGCACGTATGATGTCTCTCAGCGACGCATATTTTCAGAGAATGTACAAGAAGACCTTTCAGGTCAGCGTTTCCACCGATTTGATCCACGCCAGAATTGAAATGGCAAAGCTGCTTCTCTCGGAGGGGACTCCTATTGCTGAAACTGCGGAATATTGCGGTTACAGCTCTGACGTATATTTTATGCACCAGTTCAAAAAGGAGACAGGAAAGACTCCTACGGAATGGATCAACCGCCACATAAATGACATTTCAAAAAAGAAGTCATAATTTCGCAGTTGATGTCAGAATATTGCATTGACTCCGGCTTTTGTATTTGCTATAATGACTACAACAAGAATACAGTATTACTGCAAATACAATCAGGAGGACAAACCTATGAGCAAGAAAACTTCCAGACTAATCTCCTGCATCCTGTCAACTGCAATGTGCCTTAGCGCAGCAACATTCAACATGACTGCAACTGCCGATACAGAGGAGATGTCAAAAAATATGGCTGTGGAAACTACAGAAGGCATCGCCATAAGCGCCGACAAGATAAGTACCAACAACTACAAGGACACACGTTACAATAACCCTATCTCGTCCGACTTCTACTGCGCTGACCCAACTTCTGTCGAGTACAACGGCAGACTTTATCTTTTCGGTACTAACGATCACGAGCAGTTTGAAACTGCCGGTCCGGATGTTGACAATACCTACGAAAAGATCAAGTCCATGCTTGTATTTTCAACTGATGATATGGTCAACTGGGTATATCACGGTGAAATAAACATCGGTGAGATAGCACCGTGGATAACGAACTCATGGGCTCCCTCGGTTGTTTCCCGTGTGGAAGATGACGGACTTACGCATTTCTATATGTATTTCTCCAATAACGGCTTGGGAGTAGGCGTTATCACTTCTACCGATCCTGTTACGGACTGGACTGATCCTCTCGGCAAACCGCTTATCTCTACCTCTACTCCCGGACTTAAAGACTGTCCGAATCCATTTGACCCAGGTGCAGTCATCGACGAAAACGGAGTAGGCTGGCTTTCATTCGGCGCCGGAAAGGCTTCATCCGGTTCAGACTTTATGCCCGGCTCTGCACGTATCGTACAGCTTGGCGATGATATGCTTTCTTTCGCCAGCGATTTCAAGGAGATCCCCGCTGCTTATCTGTTTGAGGCAAGTGAGCTGAACTATATCAACGGCACATACGTCTACACCTACTGCTCTGACTGGAGCGATCATACCAAGAAATGGCCTTATGAGTGCGATGCACCTGCCGGTTGCGGAATGGTATATATGACTACTAAAACTCCCCTTGATCCTGATAGCTGGGAGATGAAAGGCGAGTGCTTTGTGAATCCTGGTATCTCAGGATTTGACTATTCAAACAATCATACTCATATGCACAAGTTCAAGGACAAGTGGTATATGTTCTACCACACACAGGCATTGAAGCATGGTATGGGCATTACCGGCAGTTACCGCAGTATGGGCGTTGATGAAATAGAGGTCGATGAGCAGAATGTCATCATAGCAAAGGACGGTGCTACCCGTAATGGCGCTAAAGCAAACGGTAGCTTTGACCCGTTCAAGGTGAATCTTGCCTCAGAACTGAATGGTACAGCGGATATAGAATACGATCTGACCGACCGCCACGCTCCAGCAGTTGTAAGTAAAAATGAAGGTTCTTGGTTCAGTGTTCGTGGAGCTGAATTCAATGCTTCTGAGAATGGTGATGACAGCACCGATACAGCAGAGCTGACACTGAAAACCATTGACACTGTTCAGTATAACATCACTGTGACAAACGTTAGCAAGAATACGACTGTAACTATGTATCCGGCAGACAACTCCGGCAGTGACTGTATCGGCTCAGTTGATATAACAGGCAAGGGCAAGTACACTATCACCTGCGATATGGATGGTGCTAAGGGCTTTATGAATATGGGATATTTCAGAGCTTCTGATGATGCTGAGATAACATTCGCCCTTGACAGTATTACTATTAACAACAAATACAACATCGACATCACTTCTGAGCTTACCAATACGAGAGAATGGTCAGACGGTCTGAGAAATATCTGGAATGGTTTCTCTGACGGAGATACAGTCTATGGTGACCCAGATACTGCAGTGTTCCGGTATGTCAAGGCTGATAACGCTATCGAGTTGTTTGCAGCAGATACAGCAGCAAATACCGGCAGCAGTGCGCCGCTCCTCGGAAAGCCTGTCACATTCCTCGCAAGTGTCAAGGGCAACGGAAGAGTTGAAGTGCGCCTTGATGAATCGACAGGTGAAGTGCTGACAAGTATTGATTTCAACAGCCCCAATAGTTATACAACAATCTACAATGATGAAGTTGCAGCAGTTGGAGGTACACACGACCTGTACTTTGTATTCTCCGATAAGGGAATCACTATGCAGTCATGGACATTCTCTGTTGATGATACAGTACAGCCTGAAACTGTAAGAGGTGATGTCAATGCAGATGGCAGCTTTAATTTGTCTGATCTTGTTACAATGCAAAAATGGCTGCTCTCTGTACCGAATACGCACCTTGCTGATTGGAAAGCCGGAGATCTTTGTAAAGATAACAGACTTGATGCTTTCGACCTTGTAATAATGAGGCGTGAACTTATTGAACGATAAAAACTCTCTGTCTGCACTCCGAGAGATTTTATATTGGGTTTATACTATGGGACAAATCAGAAATACCGCACTCGTTTTGAGGGCGGTATTTCTGTTTGTATAGTGGCGCTTTGAGCCGACAGGAACTAATACTAATCACCATTTAGATTTCTCCAGTAAAACAGCTTACTGCCGCTGTAATACTTGTTTTTCAACTTGTTGAGAGATGATTTTATCGACTTCTCAACAGCATCACGCGTCAGAAGCCTAAGAATTTTATACCTTTATTATTAATATATTGCCTTATTATCAAAATAAAACCAACTCTTCTGACTTGTTACTTTAGTAATGAATTGCAGTATGAATTCATTTCATTAAATCGTGTCTGAATCATCTTACCGTTAATTTAGCTCACAGCGTTGATGATAATATGAGTGTGAAAGTGACCACAGTTAACGTCCTTTACAGTAAATAAGTTTCCATGAGCGTTATATCAGGTCCTCTGCTGCCGCCTTCACAATTGGATTTCAAAATATACTCCCTGAATCCTGAAAGAAGCTCTGCAAGAAAACCATGTTAAAACTACTCTTTTTTATCATGATAGCTTATAATTTCGTCAAGTCAGTTGCACATAATATCTTCCATTTTTTCATTAATCAAAGCCTCAAAAAGATCCTGTCTTGAATCGGTGCTGATCTTTTTCTTGAACCATTGAATTATAGTTCGCTGATAGATTGTTCTGATCTCAATATTCGGAATCACAAGTTCAGCGTACAGCATATTACCTTAGAAATAGCAACAGGCGCAGAAACATATTTCAATAAAATATTATTTTCAATGCAAATTTGCCTGTAGCAGCTCGACGCTTTAAAGATAAAAACTCATTTTAAATCCACATTTACCGGATTGTCAAGAACTTTTCTTGTATCGAAAGATGAATATATATTATAGAAATAATATGCTAACAATTCTGTTTTTGCTCTATTTCAAATGAATTCACAACTCTGTCCGGAGTAATATTATCACGCAGCAAGTCAAGCGCATGATTATGTTTTTCTTCTCCCAGAGTCGAAGCGCATAAATCGGAAATAACGACGCAGTCCTGCACAGCATCATAACAGGCAAGAACTGTCGCAAGAACGCAGCAATCGGTATTCACTCCACAGAAAAAAAGTTTGCCAAAGCCCTCGCTTTGTATATACTTCCTGAATTCATTCGTAAAACCTGAATAGGTAGTTTTGTCAAAAATACGCTGTGCAAACGGCTTGACTACTGAAACAATTTCGGCACCGAAAGTGCCAGACATACACTCCTTCCAGCAGCCTAATTTATAACAGGCCGTTTCTGCTGTATTGCAATATCTTGTGGCAATAATACTGTCAAAAGAACTTCTCTCAATAAATTTTGCTGTCTTGTGAGGAAGGTGTTCAGTATATTGATTTATAAAATCATTCTGCATATCAACTATAACCAGACATTTTTTCATTTTTAAAACCTCTTTTCAAGTTTATTATGTCCTGAAAAGTGAATTAAAATTTTGAAAAGTAACTTTTGGTAATAAATGTCAGGTCATATACTTTGACTTATATATTATATCACAATTTATTTTAGTCTCTTAAGCAAAGCAAGAATCAGTTCAATATCCTTATCCTGCATATCCTTTATCGATTCAATAATTTCTCCATGCAGCATGGGATTACTATTTTCGTCATCAAAGAATTCTTTTGGCGTGACTCCGAGATATTCGCAGATCGAAATAAATTCGCTCATGGACGGCAGCGCTCTGCCGGATGAAATGCTCTGGATATAGCTTTTGCTGTGTCCCAGATCAAGGCTCATCTGATATTCCGAAACATTCTTCAACATCCGAAGCTTAGTGATCCGATTTCTTATAAACTCCTCATAATTCATAATTGTACCGCCTTAATTATATTACTATACTTATTGTAGTACATTTCAGGCAATAACATTACAAATTTTATCGGGAATTACTATTGACAAGTACCGTTTAAATTAGTTATAATATAAATACAGGAATAATTTGATTTGTATTCCTGCAAATCACATCGGATTTTAACGAT
>CAJKFZ010000064.1 GCA_905199285.1 uncultured Ruminococcus sp. | reverse complement strand
AAAAGTAAACCCTGAAGAAAATTTTTTCAAAAAAAACTGTCATACCAAACAGTATGACAGAAAGATAAAATATTATATAATGCGGTTTATTCAACCCCAGAAGAGGGAGTTAAGCGAAATGATAATGGATATGTCTCATCGGATCAGACGCCGAAAAGAAGTTTATCGTAAGTCGGGAACGGCCAGCTTGTTTCAGCGGTAAGAGTTTCAGCTTTATCGGCTGCACTGCGGAGATCATCCATAGCCGGAAGAATGCTGTCACGAACAAACTCGGAGGCAGGAACGGCTTCTTCGATAGTTTTAAGTTCATCAATATCTTTTTCAAGAACCGATGCGCAGGAATCCATTTTGTCAATAAGAGCGGAAAGCTCAGTAACAAGCTTAGTTTCGTAAGCGCATACAGCTTCTGGTGCTACGCTCTTCTTGACTGCGATCGATGAAGCTGTTTCTGCTGTAAATTTAGCTACAGCCGGAATGATCTCTTTTCTTGCCATGTCAACCATTGTGACAGCCTCGATATTAACGGACTTAACGTAGTTTTCAAGCATGATATCACGGCGTGAATAGATTTCAGCTTCTGTGAAGATTCCGTGGGATGTAAGCATATCAATGTTCTTTTTATCGCAGATTTTCGGCATAGCGTCGGGAGTAGTTTTCAGATTGAGGAGACCTCTTGCTTCGGCTTCCTTTATCCATGCGTCATCGTAGCCGTTTCCGTTGAAGATGATCCTCTTATGAGCCTTGATGTTCTCTTTAATAAGCTCGTGAAGCTCTTCGTTGAAGTCGGAGGCGGATTCAAGACGCTCTGCAAACTGCTTTAAAACCTCGGCTACTGCAGCATTGAGGTGGATATTAGCGCATGAGATGCTGTTTGAAGAACCAAGCATACGGAACTCGAACTTATTGCCTGTGAAGGCGAAAGGAGATGTTCTGTTGCGGTCTGTAGTGTCCTTGCTGAACTGAGGAAGAACATCTACGCCGAGCTTCATCTTTTCATTTTTGCCGCCTGCATAAGGAGTATCGTTCTCGATAGCTTCAAGAACTTCCGTAAGTTCGTCGCCAAGGAAAATGGAAATTACAGCCGGAGGAGCTTCATTTGCGCCGAGACGGTGATCGTTTCCGGCAGTTGCAACTGAAAGACGGAGCAAGTCCTGATAATCGTCAACAGCCTTGATAACGGCAGTGAGGAAGAGGAGAAACTGTGCGTTCTCGTAAGGAGTTTTTCCGGGGGAGAGAAGATTTTCTCCTGTATCTGTAGAGATAGACCAGTTGTTGTGCTTGCCTGAACCGTTTACTCCGGCGAAAGGCTTTTCGTGAAGCAGACAAACAAGTCCGTGACGAAGAGCGACTTTCTGCATGATCTCCATAGTAAGCTGGTTGTGATCGGCAGCAATATTTGTTGTAGTGTAAATAGGAGCAAGTTCGTGCTGAGCGGGAGCAACTTCGTTATGCTTTGTCTTTGCAAGGATTCCGAGTTTCCAGAGTTCCTTGTCGAGGTCTGCCATATATTCTGCAACTCTTGGCTTGATAGAGCCGAAATAGTGATCTTCCATTTCCTGTCCCTTAGGAGGTTTAGCTCCGAAGAGAGTTCTGCCTGTCATGATGAGGTCTTTACGCTGTTTCCAGAGTTCACGGTCTACAAGGAAGTATTCCTGTTCCGGACCGACTGATGTTTTAACGCAGCGGACTTTGTCGTTGCCGAAGAGCTTGAGAATTCTTAATGCCTGACGGTTGATAGCTTCCATGGAACGAAGAAGCGGAACTTTTTTATCAAGAGCTTCACCGCCGTAGGAGCAGAATGCAGTCGGTATATAAAGAGTACCGTCCTTGATGAAAGCATAGGAAGTTGGATCCCAAGCCGTATATCCTCTTGCTTCAAAAGTAGCTCTAAGACCGCCTGACGGGAATGAAGAAGCGTCCGGTTCGCCCTTTACAAGTTCTTTGCCGGAGAATTCCATGATAACTCTTCCGTCTGGTGAAGGAGAGATAAAGCTGTCGTGTTTTTCGGCAGTGATGCCTGTCATAGGCTGGAACCAGTGGGTGTAGTGAGTAGCTCCCTTAGAGATAGCCCAGTCTTTCATAGCAGAAGCAACGGCGTCTGCAACGGAGCTGTCGAGCGGAGTTCCACGGTCGATAGTTCTTTTAAGGCTCTTGTAGACCTTGTCTGAAAGCGAAGCTTTCATTACTCTGTCGTCAAAAACCATACAGCCAAAATATTCAGTAACCTTTTCCATAGTTAAAAACCTCCATGTAATTATTTAGAATCTGTGTTCATAGGGAAGATATGCAGATTTTTGAGCATAATTGTGATGAGGACAAGGTGCGGGTGTCCTGTGGACACCTCTGCGAAGCAGAAGCACCGACCGAGACGACAGTCGAGACCCGAAAAAGTGAAATCATACTATCGTATGGTGAGCTTTTTCAACGCAGTCATCAGCACGATTTGCCAAAAAGATGCGTAGCTTATCCTATGAATACAGGTTCTTATTGCTAAGGGATGCTTTTATAAAATCCGCAAATAATTTATGCGGTTTATTGGGACGTGATTTAAATTCCGGATGAAACTGAACTCCGATGAACCAAGGATGCTGCGGAAGTTCGACTATTTCAACAAGTCTTTCATCCGGTGAAACACCGGCAATTCTCATGTCTGAATCAGATATGGACTTGCGGTAGGCATTGTTGAATTCAAAACGGTGGCGGTGACGTTCGTAGATAAGCTCTTCGCCATAAATTTCACGGCAGCGTGAATCTTTGGCAAGCTTGCAGGGATAAAGTCCGAGACGCATCGTTCCGCCTTTCTGCGAGATGTTTTTCTGATCTTCCATAATATCTATGACAGGATCGGGAGTTCCGCCGAATTCAGCCGAGTTTGCATCTTTCAGTCCGATAACGTTTCTTGCGTACTCGATAACAGCCATCTGCATTCCAAGACATATTCCGAAAAACGGGATGTTATTCTCTCTTGCATAGCGGACTGATTCTACCATCCCTTCGATTCCTCTGTGACCGAATCCGCCGGGAACGATTATGCCGTCGCAGTCCTTGAATATATCGGGAGCTGTTTCGGCGGTTACATTTTCCGAATCTATCCATTTGATATCAACGCAGGAATCATTGACGATACCGCCGTGACGGAGAGCTTCGGCAACCGAAAGATAAGCGTCATGCAGCTCAACGTATTTTCCGACAAGTCCGATAGTGACTGTCTTATGAGCATTTTCGGCTCTTTGAACCATTTCAGTCCACTCTGTGAGATCGGGAACTGTGTTTTCAAGACAAAGTCTGCGGCAGATCGCTTCGGCAAGACCCTCTTTTTCCAGCCAGAGAGGAACTTCATAAAGCGAAGGAGCTGTGAGATTCTGTATAACGTCCTCTTTCCGGATATTGCAGAAAAGAGCAATTTTATCACGCATGTCTTCAGGGACGTTCATTTCACTTCGCAGAACGATTATATCAGGTTGAATGCCGATAGAGAGAAGTTCTTTGGTAGAATGCTGCGTGGGTTTGGATTTAAGCTCCTCCGAACCTGCAATATAGGGAACGAGCGTTACATGAATATATGCGACGTTGTTTCGTCCCTGTTCAGTACCTACCTGCCTTATTGCTTCAAGGAACGGAGTTGATTCTATGTCTCCGACTGTTCCTCCGATTTCGGTTATAACAACGTCTGCGCCTGTATCTTTAGCAAGGCTGTAAACCTTGTCTTTGATTTCGTTGGTTATATGAGGAATTACCTGAACTGTTCCGCCGAGATAATCTCCTCTTCTTTCTTTAGTAATAACATTCCAATAGATTTTGCCTGTTGTGATATTTGAGTTGACTGAAAGATTTTCGTCAACAAAGCGTTCGTAGTGGCCGAGATCGAGGTCTGTTTCCGTACCGTCGTCGGTTACGAAAACCTCGCCGTGCTGAAACGGCGACATAGTTCCCGGGTCAACGTTGATATATGGATCGAATTTCTGTATCGTGACCTTATAGCCACGCTGTTTCAGAAGTCTTCCAAGTGAAGCGGCTGTTATTCCTTTTCCAAGACCGGAAACAACTCCGCCTGTTACAAATATGTATTTGGGTGACATGAATAGTAACTCCTTATTTTTATCGTAGATTGAATAACCGCAGGTTTTAAGCGTGCTGCGCAGGGCGGCGGAGAGCAGCAGTCCGTTTGTCATTGCTTCGCTTGACTCACTGCTCTTCAGGGAGGCTCTGCCTCCCTCGCATACCCTTCGCCAAAGGGGAGTACACGCCTAACCGGCGCCCGTCCCCTCTGTCGATAATCCGACATCTCCCCACACTGTGGGAAGTCACCCTTTGGAAACCCGTTATTAGCGTGCTTCGCACTTTTTGTTTTAGTCCTGATCCTGAAGAGCGTCGTAGCCTTCTTCGCCTGTACGGATTTTGATAACGTTTTCGATATCGTAGATAAAGAGCTTTCCGTCGCCGATATTTCCGGTATAAAGCGCTGCCCTTGCTGCGTCGATAACCTTGCGTACAGGAACTGCGCATACTGCAATTTCAGCTTTAACTTTAGGAAGAAGATTTACTTCGATAGGAGCGCCTCTGTAATATCCTGTCTGTCCCTTCTGCATACCGCATCCGAGAACGTTTGTAACAGTGATACCTGTAACGTCGATAGCTTCCATTGCGGAAATAAAGTCCTGAAGCTTCTGCTGTTTGAATACGGCAACGACTTTAGTCATTTTGTCAGTGCCGTCAAGTGAAGGCGTTGAATAGTTTTCAACTTCAACCGATTTGTCAACTGGAACTTTTACAACGCTCTTAGCGTCGTCTTTAGTGTAGCCTTTCATCATGGAGTCTGTCATGGAAGGAGCGAAATCTGCATACGATGATACAAGTCCGTGTTCTGTAACGTCAAGACCAATAATTTCTTCCTGTTCGGAAGCTCTGAGTCCGATAGTATGCTTGATGACCTGGAATACGATGAACATTGTTACAACAGTCCAGCCGCCTACTGCGAGAACTCCGAGAAGCTGTTTGCCGAGAAGCTCGAAACCGCCGCCGTAGAATAGGCCTTTTCCTGCGATTCCGCTTGCTCCGCCGTCCTGAGCGATTGCAAATCCGGGAGCTTTATCTGTTGCGAAAAGACCAACTGCAATTGTTCCCCAGAGACCGTTCATCATATGAACTGCAACTGCTCCGACAGGATCGTCAACGTGGAGAACGTAATCGAGGAACCATACGCCGAAGCATACGAGAAGTCCGGAAACGATACCTACTACGGCTGCGCCGAAGCA
Organism: uncultured Ruminococcus sp.; assembly: GCA_905199285.1. GTDB lineage: Bacteria > Bacillota > Clostridia > Oscillospirales > Ruminococcaceae > Ruminococcus. The sequence continues at coordinate 7,156 of CAJKFZ010000064.1, read as the reverse complement.
ATCGAGAACGTCGCATCCTGCTGTGATTCCTACAAGACCTGCGAGGGAGGCGTTCAGACACATTGAAACATCAGGTTTGCCGTATTTGAGCCATGTGAAGACCATACAAGTAACTGTTGCGATTGCCGGAGCAACTGTTGTTGTAAGGAAGATAGAACCGAGCATTTCAACAGACTGTGAAGCGGCAGGGTTGAATCCGTACCAGCCGAACCAGAGAATGAATACGCCGAGAGCGCCGATAGTGAGGTTATGACCGGGAATAGCGTTTACTTTTATTTCGCCGTCTTGGGTTTTTGTGAATTTACCGATACGAGGTCCGAGGATAGAGGCTCCGACGAGTGCGGAAATACCGCCTACCATGTGAATTGCACATGAACCAGAAAGATCGTGGAATCCCATTTGATAAAGCCAGCCGTCAGAGTTCCAGATCCAGTGAGCTTCGATTGGATATATCAAAGCGCTGATAACGCCTGAATAAATACAGTATGAAATGAACTTTGTTCGCTCCGCCATTGCTCCGGAAACGATAGTTGCCGTTGTTGCGCAGAATACGAGGTTGAACACGAAGTTCGAAAAATCAAAGTTGTCGTAGGATGTGAAAATATCAAATCCGGGCTTTCCGATAAGACCGAATGCATCTTCGCCGAGGAGAAGTCCGAAGCCGATAAGTATGAACATTACCGTACCGATACAGAAGTCCATAAGGTTTTTCATAATAATGTTGCCGGCATTTTTGGCTCTTGTGAAGCCTGTTTCGACCATTGCAAAGCCTGCCTGCATGAAGAACACGAGCGATACGGCGATCAGAAACCATACCCCGAAAACGATGCCGTTCGTTTGCTCGGTTACTTGTTCAACAATTTTTTCAACTGTTTCTGCCATAATTACTACCTCCAATTATCTGCCTGAATTATATTCCATAAATTCAGGTTTAATTACAAAAGGGTGTACGATATCCCGAATCATCAGAACATCATACACCCCTTTGTGTATGGAATTAAGCGCTTAAAAATAAATAGAGGGAGCTGTAGACTTTCACGTCTTCAGCTCCCTTGCTGTTTACATTCACAGTATATACCCAAATTCAAGTTTTGTCAATAGTTTTTTGGAATTTTGTTTTAAATGATAAAATTTGAAGCTTTGTTGAATGATTTTGTTGCGGTTTGAACAGATGCAGCTTTATTCGACAGTGAATCATGTGATTAAGATAAAATATTTTGAATAATGTTGACATTTTTCGTGAAAAGTGCTATAATAAATGTACAATATAAAAGGGGGGCTTTTATGAAAAAGACGATAGACCAAATAGTATCATGTATTATGGCTGTTGCATTGTCGGCATCATGTTTACATAATACATTTAATCGCTGTCCTGATATTCATGCTGCCGACACTTTTTTGAGAACAGAAGTTTATGAATTGCCTGATTATCCATTGCGTGTTCAATCAGGTCCTACATGCTGGGCGGCAACAATAGCTTCAATGGTAAATTTTTTTGAAGGAAGTTGGTGTCCTATAGAACAAGTTGTTTCTCGTTATATCGCGGTCACTGGTAAGCCTTACACTGGCGGAATTACCGTTAATGATGCTTTGCTGGTAATCAAGGATATGATACCAACACATACTCCTCAACTACAGCATTCTTTTATGTCTCCTTTTTGGATAAGATATACATTGAGCCGTAATCGTCCATCATATATAAGGGGAAATATGTATGATTCGAATGGAAATCTTACTGGTGCTCACGCGGTAGCTTTAGTTGGATATTCAGAGGTACAATTTGAATCGGGAAATAACATAATAGTGTCTTTTCGTTATATGAATTCTCAAAACGGAGAGATTTTATATAGTTCATATTCAAGCGATGGCAACAACTATTTTCGTAATAAAAGACAAGACTTGTATTACCTGTGGGATGGTTCAATATTTTTTGTTATGTAAATTAAAATACCGAATGGAGGATATTTTATGAAAAAGAAAATCTTAACAGCAGCTTTAACACTTTTGATGTCTGTTTCCGCCTTTTCATGCGGAAATGAGGATGCATCATCAACTTCCGGAGAGACTTTGCCGGAAACAGAGATAACTACTAATGAAATGTTTATGAAGGATGACTCGGACGCATATTCAGGAAGTCTTGAAGAATTAGAGGCGATAGTTGGTTCAGAAGAAGAGAAAGATTATCAGGATTTTGTCGGAACGGATTATTTTAATTATATGCTTATGAATTATACTGATCCGAATAATGGTCTTGATCTTAAAAATGGGGTTCCGGAAAATCCTGTGGTTGTAAAGCCGTTCAAGTCGATTCTGGTTGATGAAAGGATTGAACCAACGCCTATTAATATCTGGACATTTCCTATAGTTGATAACGGCAGTTTTATTGCTTTTATGTGTTTGGATTGTCGTGATGAATCTGTGGAAAATAATTATTATGGCGGAGCAATGTATGCGGATGAGCTTAATACGGTTGTGGAACAAGGAAAATTCGTTATTTTTCAGCCGGTAGCGGATGACGGTATTTATGCAATATATGAAAATGATGAAATAGTTCCACTGTATGATTCGAAGCCGTATGATGGTTTAGCGGTTACTTTTGAAGAGTTAAGCTCTTTTGGTTATGTTATTGATGAAAACTCAGTCAATGATATCATATATGAAATTGATGATATTGTATTTAATAACTAATTTTGCGTTGATTTTTAAGGTGATAAGCGATGAGTTGCACAAAAATAATATTCCCTCTTGACATTTATCATAAAATATGATAATATAAATCAGAACAAGGACGTTCATGAAAGACTAAGTGTCTTTTATGGGCGTCTTTTTATTTTGAAGCAGATTCAAAGGTGAATTTGCGGAAAGGCTGTGACTTATATGGATAATTTCAGAAAAGAAGCTCCTTATGAGCAGCAGGGCTTATACCGCCCTCAATTCGAGCATGATAACTGCGGAATCGGTGCAGTTGTTAATATTAAAGGAAAGAAATCGAGAGAGGTAGTTGAAAACGCTCTCAGAATAGTTGAAAAGCTGGAGCATCGTGCCGGAAAGGACGCAGAGGGAAGAACCGGCGACGGCGTTGGAATTCTTGTCCAGATGCCTTACAGTTTCTTTAAAAAGGAAACCTCCGCTCTTGGATTCAATATCGGCGAAGAGGGCGATTTCGGTGTTGGAATGTTTTTCTTTCCCAATAATGAACTTAAAAGAAATCAGGCAAAAAAGCTTTTTGAAATAATCCTTGCCAAAAAGGGAATGGAGTTTCTCGGCTGGAGAGAAGTTCCCTCTGTTCCGAATATTCTCGGACAGAAAGCTCTTGACAGTATGCCGTTTATCATGCAGGGATTCGTTAAAAGACCTGCTGACTGCGCAAAGGGAATAGAATTCGACCGTCGTCTTTTTATCGCAAGACGCATCTTTGAGCATTCAAATGAGAATACTTATGTTGTTTCGCTTTCAAGCAGAACTATAGTATATAAGGGAATGTTCCTTGTTGACGAGCTTAGAAAATTCTACTGCGACTTACAGCGTGACGATTTTACATCAGCTATAGCAATGGTTCATTCAAGATTTTCAACAAATACGAATCCGAGCTGGCAGAAGGCTCATCCGAACCGTTTTATCGTCCACAATGGCGAGATAAATACTATCACAGGCAATGCCGATAAAATGCTTGCCCGTGAGGAGACAATGTACTGCGAGACTCTAAAAAATGATATGAACAATATTCTTCCGGCTATCAATGCCGAGGGTTCTGATTCGGCAAGACTCGATAATGCTCTCGAATTTATGGTGATGTCGGGAATGCCTCTTCCTCTTGCAGTTATGATAACTATCCCCGAACCCTGGAAAAACAGCCGTACTATTTCCAAATCCAAGTACGACTTCTATCAGTATTACGCTACTATGATGGAGCCCTGGGACGGTCCGGCTTCTATCCTTTTCTCCGACGGCGATGTTATGGGAGCTGTCCTCGACAGAAACGGTCTTCGTCCTTCAAGATACTGCATCACAAGCGACGGTTTTCTTATTCTTTCCTCCGAAACAGGATGTATCGACATTCCTCCTGAAAAAATTGTTAAAAAAGACAGACTGCGTCCCGGAAGAATGCTTCTTGCCGATACAAGAAAAGGTATTATCATCGACGATGAAGAGCTGAAAAACACCTACGCTTCACGGCAGCCTTACGGCGAATGGCTTGATGCAAATCTCGTTCGTCTGCACGATCTTCATATCCCGAACAAGAATGTTAAAAGCTACAGCCGTGATGAGCTTAGAAAGCTCCAGAAAGCTTTCGGTTACTCTTATGAGGATATAAAGAACAGCATTCTTCCTATGGCTGAAAAAGGCGCAGAACCGATCGCTTCTATGGGTTCGGATATTCCGCTTCCTCCGCTTGACGAGAAAAAAGTTCCGCTTTTCAATTATTTCCGTCAGCTTTTTGCTCAGGTTACAAACCCTCCGTTCGACGCTATCCGTGAGGAGATCGTTACAGATACGAGCGTTTATATCGGTGAGGACGGAAACATCCTTGAAGAAAGACCGGATAACTGTCGTGTTCTGAAAATCGAGAATCCTATCCTTACCGGAACTGATATGCTCAAGATTAAGAGTATGAACGTTGAGGGACTTAAAACTGCTGTTATTCCGATAACATATTATATTGGAACATCTCTTGAAAAGGCTATAGACCGTCTTTTCATTGACGCTGACAAGGCTTATCGTGAGGGAGCGAATATCCTTATTCTCTCCGATAGAGATGTTGACGAATATCACGCTCCGATACCGTCGCTTCTTGCCGTTGCAGCTCTTCAGCAGCATCTCGTTTCCACAAAGAAGCGAACTGCGGTCGCTATGATTCTTGAAAGCGCAGAGCCGAGAGAAGTTCATCATTTTGCGGCGCTTCTCGGCTACGGGGCTTGTGCGGTAAATCCGTATCTGGCTCAGGAAACTATCCGTGATCTTATTGGTACAGGTATGCTCGATAAGGATTTCTATGCTGCTGAGGACGATTACAACAGCGCAATTCTTCACGGTATAATCAAGATAGCCTCTAAAATGGGCATTTCGACTATTCAGTCTTATCAAGGCTCTAAGCTCTTTGAAGCTGTTGGCATTTCCCAGGAAGTTATTGATAAATATTTCAGAGGAACGGTCAGCCGCATCGGTGGTATTACTTTAAGCGATATCAGACGGCGCACCGAGGAGCTTCATTCCGCAGCGTTTGATCCGCTTGGACTTTCCGTAAACAGAGGAATCGCAAGTTCAGGCAGCCATAAGCTTAGAAGCGGCGCAAGCGAGCATCTTTACACTCCGGAAACTATCCATCTCTTACAGGAAGCGACTAAAACCGGAAACTATGATATTTACAAGCAGTATTCTGAATGCCTCAACAGAGAGGATAACGCTCTTACGTTGAGAAGTCTGCTTGACTTTAAATTTGATGAAAATGGCGGAATCCCGATAGATGAAGTAGAAAGCGTTGAAAGCATTTGCCATAGATTCAAGACGGGAGCAATGTCTTACGGTTCTATTTCACAGGAAGCGCACGAATGTATGGCGGTTGCCATGAACAGAATAGGCGGAAAATCCAACTCCGGCGAGGGCGGTGAAAGTCCGGAAAGACTTAAATCTGACCGCTGCTCTGCGATTAAGCAGGTTGCATCAGGACGTTTCGGCGTTACATCGGAATATCTTGTTTCCGCAAAGGAAATCCAGATAAAAATGGCTCAGGGAGCAAAACCGGGCGAGGGCGGTCATCTTCCTTCCGGAAAGGTTTACCCTTGGATAGCAAAAACACGTCATTCTACTGCCGGCGTCGGACTTATTTCTCCTCCGCCTCATCACGATATCTATTCTATTGAAGATCTTGCACAGCTTATCTATGATCTTAAAAATGCTAACGATAAGGCAAGAATTTCAGTTAAGCTCGTTTCTGAAGCAGGCGTTGGAACAGTTGCAGCAGGCGTGGCAAAGGCAGGAGCGCAGGTCGTTCTTATTTCCGGCTACGACGGCGGTACGGGAGCTGCTCCGAGAAGCTCTATCTACAATGCCGGACTTCCGTGGGAGCTTGGTCTTGCGGAAGCTCACCAGACTCTTATCATGAACGGTCTGCGTTCTAAGGTCGTTATCGAAACCGACGGTAAACTTATGACAGGAAGAGACGTTCTTGTTGCTGCTCTACTCGGCGCAGAGGAATACGGTTTTGCTACAGCTCCGCTTGTAACAATGGGGTGCGTGATGATGCGTGTCTGCAACCTTGATACCTGTCCTATGGGTATCGCTACGCAGAATCCGGAGCTTAGAAAGCGTTTTCAGGGCAAGCCAGAGTATATCGTTAATTTCATGCATTTTGTTGCTCAGGAACTTCGTGAATATATGGCTAAATTCGGCATCAGAACTGTTGATGAACTTGTCGGAAGAACAGATCTGCTCTTTAAGAAGGATACTCCCGAAGCTGAAAAGATCGACTTCTCCGAGATACTTAAAGCTGCTCCGGAGGAAGCAAAACATTGCTTCGATCCTGCTGATATTTACGATTTCAAGCTTGATGAAACAGTGGACAAAACCGTTATTATGAAGAAAATGAGTTCAGCTCTCAAAAATAAAACAAAGAAAACTATTGACATAAACGTTGTCAACACTGACCGTTCTCTCGGTACGCTTTTCGGAGCTGAGATAACCAGAAAATACGGTGATAATACTCTTGATGACGACACGTACACTGTTAAATGTACAGGAAGCGGCGGACAGAGCTTCGGTGCCTTCATTCCAAAGGGACTCACTCTTGAACTTTCCGGCGACAGCAACGACTACTTCGGAAAAGGACTTTCCGGAGGCAAGCTGATTCTTTATCCTCCGAAAAATTCAGGATTCAAGGCTGACGAGAATGTCATAGTCGGAAACGTTGCGCTTTATGGAGCAACCTCCGGCAAAGCGTTTATCAATGGAATCGCAGGCGAGCGTTTTTGTGTAAGAAATTCAGGAGCGGTTGCGGTCTGCGAGGGAACCGGCGACCACGGATGCGAATATATGACAGGCGGACGCGTAGCAGTCCTTGGCGGAACAGGTAAGAACTTCGCAGCCGGTATGAGCGGTGGAGTTGCTTATGTACTGGATATGGAAAATGATCTCTATACAAGAGTCAATAAAGAGATGG
>CAJKFZ010000063.1 GCA_905199285.1 uncultured Ruminococcus sp. | reverse complement strand
AAATTAATTTTTTTATGAAGAGAGAGTGAAAATTTTCACATATTACTTGAAATATCTGAGAAAATGTAGTATAATAATATTCATGTAACTATGAATAAGATAAGAAATGAAAGGGATATTATGGATATTGAATTTTTTCTTAAATATTTTTCACGAATTGTAACGCTTCTTCTCGTTCTTCCCCTTCACGAGGCGGCTCACGCTTTTGTAGCATATCGTTTCGGAGACGATACTGCCGCAAGACAGGGAAGATTGACAGTTAATCCGTTTGCGCATCTCGATCCTATCGGTTCGCTTCTGATAGTTTTAACGGGATTCGGCTGGGCAAAGCCTGTTCCGATAAATCCTGTGAGAATGAAAAAGTACCGTGCAGGAATTTCTCTTACAGCTCTTGCAGGACCTGTTTCCAATCTGCTTGCAGCATTTGTAGCAGCCATTATATATAGCGTAATAAGGGCGACAGAGGCAGGATATAATGCTGTTCACACCTATGAGATAACTCCTATGTTCTGTGTTTTGTTGCTTATGATCTATCTGGTCGAAGTCAATGTCGGACTTGCGATATTCAACCTTATTCCGCTTCCGCCGCTTGACGGATTCAACGTTCTCCGTTATTTCACAAGCGAGAGATTCGACCGTTGGTTTTATATGCATCAGAGAGAGATACAGGTCGGTTTTCTTATTGTTATCGTTGGATTAAGCTATATCCCTGCACAGTATAATCCTCTTTACTATGCAAGAAGCTTTATAAGCGATCTTATCTGGAAATCGGTTTCATGGATTCCGGTTTATACTAAGTAAGAGGCGGATAATGGAGACCATTTCATTCAAGCTGGAGGTTTTTGAAGGACCTCTTGATCTGCTCCTTAACCTTATTTCAAAGCATAAACTGGATATCTGTGATATTGAAATATCAAAGCTTCTTGAACAGTATCTGTTGTATATCAATGAAGCGCATGAACAGAATTTAGAGCTTGCCGGAGAGTTTCTTGAAATGGCGGCAAGGCTTATATATATCAAAACAGCGTCGCTTCTTCCCCAGCCTGAGGTTGCCGAACAGATGAAAAAAGAGCTAGAGGGAACGCTTATTGAGTATTCCCTCTGCAAAATTGCTGCGGCAAAACTTGCTGAATCTTACGTTGGCGGAAATATTTTCGTCAGAAAACCAATGAAGATAAAGGCTGATATGACATATACTCTTGTCCATGAACCTGAAAGGCTTGCCGAGGCTTACAGAGCGATTTCTTTTAAAAATGTCAAAACTGAAATGACAAAGCAAAAGGTTGAAAATAAAATTAATTCTGTTGTTAAAAGAAGGATAGTATCCGTTATGTCGAAAGTGGTTCATATTTTAAGGGAACTTTATTCAACAGGAGAGGTTTATATGGACAAGCTTTACGAAGGCGTTACCGAACGTTCGGCAAGAGTTGCAACTTTTCTTGCTGTTCTTGAGCTTACCAAATCGGGACGTATATCTATCAGTGATGACAACATGATCGTCTTTTTTAAAGGAAGAAAGAACGGAGTGAAGAAAATTTGGACATCAAAGAGAAACTCGGAGCAATAGAGGCGGTTCTTTTTGCAAGCGGTGAACCGATTGAGATATATCGTATCTCAGAAGCCTGCGGAATTGAAGTAGGTTCTCTGTCCGCAATGATAAAGCTTCTAAACGAACGTTATGACGACTGCGGAAGCGGCATCTGTATAAAAAAATTCGACAGCAGCTATCAGATGTGTACACGAAGCGAATTTGCTCCGCAGATACGAGCTGCTCTTGAAACCAAACGTTCCGCTCCGCTTTCAAATGCGGCTATGGAAACGCTTACGATAATTGCCTATAATCAGCCCGTTTCAAAGGGCTTTGTTGAAAATGTCAGAGGAATAGACAGCTCGTCGGTAATAAATAATCTTATTGAAAAAGGTCTTATTGAAGAAGCCGGACGGCTTGATATTCCCGGAAAGCCGCTTGTTTATCGTACAACGGCAGTTTTTCTGAGAAGCTTTGGTTTAGGCTCCGTTTCAGAACTACCGCCTCTTACAGCGAACAGCGATATTTCCGAAGAAAAACAGCTTGCAATAGATGAAATGATTTGAATTGCCATTTGGAAAGGAGCGGCGGGAAATGATTGTTTTAAAAATATTATTAATTATTCTCCTCGTCGTTTTGGGAATAATTCTCCTGATTTTCATTATTCCGATGGGTGGAGAGCTGAGTTATATTGACGGCAAACTGAAATACAGGGTCAATCTCTGGATGATAAATATTATGGATTCCGACGGCGGCGGAGTGTTTAATTGGCTAAAAAGAAAAAAATCACGAAAAAAAGTGAAGTCGCCAAAAAAGAGAGTTCCGAAACCGGAATCAGTTCTAATTGAAAAAAATACGGAAGAAACTGAGATATGCGAATTTTCTGAACCTGCGGAAACTCCTGCAATACCCGATGATTCCGATGGAATGGAGTCAGAATTTGAAGATGAAACGGATGATGCAGAATCGCAGACCTCTTTGTCTGAAGAGAAGGAAACGGATAATTCTGTTCCGGAAATAAAAGAGAGATCGGAAAAAACTTCAAAAAGGAAAAAAACAAAAAAATCGTATTCCGACAGCGAAGAAAAAGATTCGCTTGAAAAGAAATTTAATATGCTCTTTGATGTATGGAACAGCGCTAAAAGACCTGTTCACAAGATTTTCAAGGGATTTAAATTTAGCGATTTTTATATTGATTTCGTGATTGCAAACGAGGATGCATATAAATGTGCTTTGAATTACGGAAGAATAAGCGCTGCTTTTTACAGGATCCTTGCACAGATGAGCCGTCTTTTCACAGTAAGGCTGAAAACCGTTGATATACAGTCCGGATTCGGCTTGAGCAAGAGCCGCTGGGATGTCTCGTTCAGGCTTAGTTTAAGACTTGGCACGTTTGTTATAGCAGGTATATGGTTCCTGATAACATATATTTTCAGAGTATTTCTTCCAAATAAAATTAAACGAAAAAAATCTGCTGAAAAGCAGAAATAATACAGAAGCGAGGTTTATAATATGAATACAGGTAAAACATCAGTCAGCGAACTTTTAGGAATATCAATGGAAAAGGTAAAGGAAATGGCGGATGTAAACGCCATTATCGGCGAGCCTATCAAGCTTGACGACGGTACGACGATAATCCCTATTTCAAAGGTTTCTTACGGATTTGCTTCCGGCGGTTCTGATCTTCCGTCTAAATATGATAAGAACCTTTTCGGCGGAGGCGCAGGCGCTGGAGTTTCTATAAAGCCGGAGGGTTTTCTCGTTGTTTCTCCTGACGGAACAGCAAAAATGGTTCCCATGACCGTTTCAAGCGATCCGATAAGCACTGCCATTGAAAAAGTGCCTGGAATTATAGACAAAGTATCTGGATTTATCGGCAAGAAAAAAGCCGACGAAGAATCCTCGGAGGAATAATTCCTCAAATAATCATAAAACAGCATAAATCCGCATATTCTGTAACAAATCGGGTGCAGGTCTGCACCATTGTTACGGAGGTTTAAGGATGAAAAAGCTTTGCGTTTCATTGGCGGCAGCGTTTATTCTTTTGAAAACGTTTCCGCTTGGAGATTTTTATGCGAATTCGGCGGAAAAACCGGAAATTACCGCTAAAGGAGCTGTTCTGATTTCGGCTGATACAGGAGAAATAATATTTGAATGCAACAGCGCTCAGAAGCTTCCTATGGCAAGCACCACTAAAATTATGACAACTTTGCTTTGTCTTGAAAGCGGTAATTTATATGATGAATTTGTCGTGGACAGCGATGCAATAAAGGTCGAAGGCTCTTCAATGGGACTCCAGGAGGGCGATATCGTTACCAAATATGCTCTTTGCTGCGGAATGCTTCTTCCGTCAGGAAATGACGCTGCAAATGCTGCTGCCGTAAAAATTGCCGGAAGTATAGAAAATTTTGCTGTTCTTATGAACGATAAAGCAAGAGAATTAGGTCTTTCGAGAACCTTTTTCGTTACTCCATCGGGTCTTGAAGGTGAGGGACATGGTTCTTCTGCCTGCGATATGGCTATGCTTGCAAGGGAAGCTTTGAAAAACGAGGTTTTCCGTGATATCTGTTCTCAATCGAGCATAGAGCTTGAATTCGGCAATCCTCCTTACAGACGCTGGCTGAAAAATACAAATAAGCTCCTGAATATGTACGACGGAGTTTACGGAGTAAAAACCGGTTTCACAGACGAAGCAGGAAGATGTCTTGTTTCTTCGTGTGAACGGGACGGACTTAATCTCATTTGCGTTACCCTTAACGATCGGAACGACTGGAGCGATCATGCGGCAATGTATGATTACGGTTTTGAAGCGGCACATAATCTCGAATTGAAAATACCGGAGCTTTTCGAGCTTGAACTTGCCGGAGGTGAAAACGACAAAATTACCGTTACAGCCGGAGATGAGCCGATAAATATAACCACTCTTGGCGCATCGCAGGAGGATTTTGAAATGCAGATAGTCGCTTCACCCTTTGTTTATGCTCCCGTTAAAAAGGGCGAAGAGCTTGCCGAGCTTAAAATAAGCTTCAAGGGCAGAGAAGTACGGAGGATTCCTCTGTATGCCGCTGAGGAAGCGGACGTTAAGCCGGTCAAGGGTTCCGATGAAAAAGATGAAAAAAACTGGTTTAAAAAATTTATTACAAAACTTGGGAAATATTTTTCCTGATAGAAAAGGTTGATAAAGTGGAAAAAATAAGAATTCAGAAAATGATTGCCGACAGCGGCGTATGTTCAAGAAGAAAGGCAGAGCAGATGATCTCTCAGGGCAGAGTAAAGATAAACGGTCATCCTGTTAAGCTCGGCGACAAGTGCGGATATAAAGATCTTATCACAATAGACGGCGAACGCATCATGATACCGAGAAAAAAGAATTTCATTTATATAATGATGAATAAGCCAAGGGGATATGTTACAACTGTTTCTGATGAGCTTGACAGACGCTGCGTTATGGATTTGCTTGAAGATGTTGAGGAGAGAGTTTATCCTGTTGGACGGCTCGACCGCAATTCTGAGGGACTTCTCCTCTTCACCAATGACGGCGAATTTGCAAACAGCATCATGCATCCAAGCCGTCATATTTCAAAAACATACCGTGTTACGGTTCGTCCGGACATAAATGACGATCAGCTTGTGGCTTTGTCGGAGGGAGTTGTTATTGACGGAAAGAAAACTCTTCCGGCAAGCGTCGTTGTCAAGGATAAAGAAGCGGGAAGAGTCGTTATTCTTATCACTATTAAAGAGGGCAGAAACCGTCAGATAAGAAAAATGTGCGAAGCTGTCGGATTGGAAGTAGCACGCCTGCGCCGAATCAGTATAGGCCCGCTGAAACTGGGAATGCTTAAACCGGGAAGCTATCGTGAGCTTACCGCAGACGAACTGAGAGCGCTCAGAAACGCTATCGGTAAGGAGAACTGATATGCTCGAAATTCGGGAAAAATTTACAGCAGACGGCTATGAAGAACTTTTCGGATCGGCAGTATCGGATTTGTTTCACATAACAGAAGCTGTAGATAAGGACGAGGTGATCGGCTTTATCGCATATTCATACGAAACGGACAAGACTATCGTTTATGATTATGACGACGGCGGAGATCTTATGCTCTGCGATGGACTTGTCCGCTCGGTTATATACAAAAGCTGTATTAAAGCTATAGAAGTAATAGACTTCCGTCTTTCCGACGAGAAAAAATACGGCAGTCTCCGCACGCTGAAATTTCTATCAGAAAACAGTAAAACTGCGGAAAATATCGACAGATTTATGAACGGCTGTCAGAATTGCAAACACAATAAATAAGAAAGGAGCGATTTGAAATGCCCATAAGAATACCATCTGAACTTCCGGCATTCAAAACGCTTGGAGAAGAAAATATCTTCGTAATGTCCCGTGACAGGGCAGAGCATCAGGATATTCGTCCGCTGAAGGTCGTTATCCTCAATATCATGCCAAAAAAAATTGAAACCGAAAGTCAGCTTTTAAGGCTTCTCAGCAACACGCCGATACAGGTTGATATAGACCTTTTGCAGATGGCTTCGCATACTTCGAGGAATACTTCTCAGCGTCATCTTGAGTCGTTTTACAAAACATTTGATGAGATCGCAGGAAATCGCTATGACGGAATGATAATAACCGGCGCTCCTGTTGAGCTGCTTGAATATGAACAGGTTGACTACTGGGAAGAGATAACAAAGATTATGGAGTGGTCTAAAACTCACGTTTTTTCAACTCTTTATATCTGCTGGGCAGCTCAGGCAGGACTATATTATCATTTCGGAATCCCTAAATATCCTCTTGAAAAGAAGATGTTTGGAATTTTTCCGCATAGGGCAGAAGTAAGCAACTGCCAGCTTTTAAGAGGATTCGATGATATTTTTCTTGTTCCGCATTCGAGAAATACAGAGATAAGACGGGAGGATATCGAGAAAATTCCTCAGCTCGAGATCTTAACTTCGTCCGATATTTCCGGAATCCATATCGTCGCAAACAAAAACGGACGGCAGTATTTTATTACAGGACATTCTGAATACGACAGAGATACTATCGCTAACGAATACCGGCGTGATGTTGAGAAAGGAATCGATATCCAGATACCATATAATTATTTCCCTGATGACGATCCGGATAAAATGCCGTTATTTTCATGGAAATGCACAGCGAATCTTATGTTTTCAAACTGGCTGAATTACTGCGTATACCAGAAAACGCCGTATAATCTTGACGAGCTTGAGATAAGAAGCTGGAACTGGGAGACAAGCCTTTAAGGAGAAATTTATGGAAAATGAAAATATTTACGGCGGTTATACGAACGGACAAGTTTTTCCCGATTCACAGAGGACAGGTCTTGCTATTGCAGCATTTTGCATAAGTCTTATAAATTTTATTGTTTTCAGAAGCGTTTTAAGTTTTATAGCTGTACCGGCATCGCTTATAATGGCGATCATTTCGCTTAAAAAGAGGCGGGGAGGAAAAACGTTTTCGATAATAGCAATTGTTGTTTCGTCCCTTTCGACGATTTTGTTTGCGTTTTATGCTGTGATAATGGTGAAAATTTATCCGGATATGAAATATTTAACCGATAATTTTACTTCAATTACATCGGAATATGAGGAAACCGGAGAAATTCCGGAATATTATGATAAATATCGTGATCCGAAATACGACGATTACTGGAAGCAGCTCGGAGTTAATTCGTTTGATGAGTTTTTTGAATATATAATGAAACAATTCAATGTGACCTATGAAAAGGGTGCAGCTGAAACTTCCCAAAATGACGGAGCTTCTGCAACGACGCAGGAATCCTCTTCAACGGTAACGACAGCTGCTTCCGATTACGATCACAGCGGAGAAGAACTCGTGATTCTTGGATGATTTTTATGTTCACATCAGGCAGCAATTGCTTGATGTGAACTTTTTTATTCTTCTTTTTCATGTGTGAGAATTCGCATATATTCCTCAGTTGAATAAAATCCGCTGCGGTTATAGCGGTTCAATCCGAGGAGCGAATCGGGTTCACGGGTTATGTAGTTCATTTTCTCATAGCAGGTGAGAGTTACCAAAAATCCACATTCTCTTATTACCGGCAGACTTTCTCTGCTTATATAGCCGAATGGATATGCGAAAACATAAGGAGAAATTCCGGTTTTATTCTTTATCTCATTTTGAAGAAGTGTCAGGTCGCTCATTAAAATATCATGGTATTCCTCTTCGTTTTCTCCCGAAAGCTTTGAACAGCCTTTTCTTGCTCCGTTAAAAGAGTGCATATCGTATGTATGATTACCGATCTCTATTCTTCCGGAGTCAATAAGAGCTGAAATATCTTCCCATGTAAGATAGGAATATTTATCGGTATGAGAGTCGTTATATGCAAGCTTTTCCGTATAGCTTCCGACTACCGAAACAACAGCACACATATCATATTTTTCAAGCAGAGGCAGCAGAACCGAAAGATTATTATAGTGTCCGTCATCAAGAGTTATGAGCACAGGTTTTTCCGGAAGTTCACCGTTATTCTGAGTATAATCAATAAGTTCCTTTGCCGAAACGGATGTATAACCGTTGGATTTCAGCCATTTAAGATCGTTTTCAAGCTGATCAGGAGTCACGATATATTCAGACGGCTGCCCGTCGTACACACTATGGTACATTATCACTGGCAGAGGAACCGGAGCTTCATTATTTTTTTCCTGAGCAGAAGAGAAAAACATTTCCTTTGCGATCAGGAAAAAAACGCTGCATACCGAGAAAATAACAACATCAAGGGCAAGAAGCCATAAAAATCTTTTTGCACTGTAAATTTCATACATATAAATCACCTCGATAAAACATTATGAGAGAAAAGCAAGAAAAATGTCATCTAAGAAATATCGGAGCTTTCTCATGAATATAATCAAATAAAAGGTTATAATAATGAGGTGAGGATATGACACGTCACAAACGTCGTAAAGTTATAGGAATAGTAAAATTCTGCGTGCTTTTGACGCTTCCGGTTGCGGTCGCCGCAGCATTTAAGGGAGCATCCGGATTGAAGTCTGTTCTTTCACAGACAAATGGATTCAGCGCAGAAAAAACTCCATCCGCAGCCGTTTCCGCTGAGAACAATGAAGAAACGTCCGTTATCAGCCGTGATTTTTCCGATGAGCCGGATGATATTCTCAGCGGAAGTGTGATTTTATCCGAGGGTTACGGATTTAATGAAGAAGTTGCCGAAAAAGGGATAAAACTTGTCAGTCCGCTTGAAATGGTATCATCAGCTCCCGGAGACAAACCTTATCCATCGGAGAGCGAATGGGTTGCCGGAGGAGACATTATCCGCAATACCTACACTCCATACAGCGGAAATGCTTTCTTTGATCTGGAAAAATGCGGACAGGTAAACAATAAAACTTCGATACCTAATGAAAAGCTTATGGAGGAGAGCAGATACCTCCCGAATTTTACTATAAGCGATACTTCCGAACCGCAGGTTCTTATATATCATACTCACACGACTGAAAGTTTTGAGCCGTATGTAAGGGAAAATCTTGACGCCAATTTTAACTATCGTACAACTGATGAAACTAAAAATGTCGTTATGATAGGAGATGCGATACAGGCAGAGCTTGAAGCGCAGGGGATAGGCGTTATTCATGTAAGAACGATTCACGACTATCCCTCTTATAACGGTTCGTACGACCGGAGCAGAGCGTCTATCGTTCCGATTCTGGAGCAGTATCCGACTATTAAAGTTGCTCTCGATATTCACCGTGATGCCATAGCCGGAGAAAATTATGCTTATCAGCCGTATGTGGAAATAGACGGAAAAGAAGCTGCTCAGATAATGATAATCTCAGGCTGTGATGACGGAACTCTCGGAATGCCTAATTATATGAAAAATTTTCATTTTGCCTGTAATCTTCAGCAGAAGCTGGAGGGAGATAATCCAGGCTTAACAAGACCGATTTTATTTGATTACCGCCATTATAATCAGGACTTGACGACAGGAAGTCTGCTTATCGAAGTCGGTTCGCATGGAAACACTCTCGATCAGGTTCAGTATTCGGGACAGCTTATTGGAAGATCTCTTGGAGAGCTTCTTAATTCAATGAAATAGGAGAAATAATGCGTAAAAAAAGAAAAAGAACCTTACTCAGAGCAATTTTTGTTTATATGCTCCTGATGATAGGTTCGTGGATGTTTTTAAATTCATATTCAAATTCATACAATAGACTTTCGGATGAAAAAATAGCTCCCGCAAGTCTTAATCTCAGTGGAAATACTGCTTATATTGAGCTTCTTGACCATGAGATAAGTTTCAGTTTATCAGAAATCGCTCCCGACAGCAGATTATACTGCGCTGCATACCTGCTTTCACCTGACGAATTACGATCAATGTGCTACCTGATTTCGCTTTGTGATCTTTTTTGAGTGAATATTATAGTAAAAATCATTGAGCTCGCCGGAATAAATAAGTGTTGATCCCGGAAAATTACGGAAATCATCCGGACGGTAGAGGTAAACAGGCTTTTCGAGTTTAATACCGATCTTACTCATTGTGTAAGCGACAAACTGCGAACAGACAAAGCTGTTTTCTCTTTTCAATTCGATATTGAAGTAAATGGCAAGCAGACCGAGCAGATTATATGAATACACTCTTCTGTGATTTACGAAATGACGTATAGTACGATTATACTCCTCTTTTTGCTCATGCGTTACAGGTATCCTGTAAATTTCACAGGGGATGAAATTAAAGTTTCCGAGCGTACCTTTTCCGACAGTTTCCTTATTGAAAGTAGCGGGAAGAGGAAAACGGCGATAGGTTCTGCAAAAGCTGTACATTTCAGAAAGAGTTACATCGCCGGAAAGCGAAACGTGATTATATGGTTTTTTCGTGAAGAATCTGAAGAATCTTGCCGGTCTTGTGCCGGTTTGAGCAATGATTATGTAAATATATTCTTCCAAGCTGTGACCTCCTTGAATAAGAACTTGTTCTCACAGGATATTGCACGCATCTTTTCGGCAAATTTTACCGATTGCTGCGCCCAAAAAGCTCACCATACGATAGTATGATTTCGCTTTTTCGAGTCTCGACTGTCGTCTCGGTCGGTGCTTCTGCTTCGCAGAGGTGTTCACTGGACACCCACACCCTTGCACTCAGTAAAATTATGCTCGAAAATCTACGCACAAATCCTATGAGAATAAGTTCTAAAATACATTAGTATTATACCATAAAAATTTTTTTATTACAAGAGATTTTTCTGATTATATCTAATTTGTAATTTTTACATAAGAGGAGCTAATATTTTAAGGACGCTTCCTACTATTTTGTAATACAATTTTTCTTTTTTGATAGTTTCCGGAGTTATAGTGCGGCATTTGGCAAGAGTTTCCGTGAAATCGTTTTCGATGTCTTCAATGCAGCTTGCCTTATACATATAAGTTGCGCATTCATAGTGATGATAAAGACTGCGGTAATCGAGATTTATTGTTCCGATAACAGCTTTCTCGTCATCGCAGACGCAAACTTTGGCGTGAACGAATCCGGGAGTATATTCGTAAATTTTTACTCCTGCCTTAATCAGAGAGCGGTAATGCGTTTTAGCAAGTGCATAAGCGGCTTTTTTGTCGGGGATTCCGGGGAGGATTATTTTGACATCAATACCTCTTTCAGCCGCAAACTTGATCGCAGTTTCAAGTTCTCCGTCGAGAATCAGGTAAGGAGTCATAATGTGGACATACTTTGTCGCACGGTTGAGAATATCCATATAAACGTTTTCACCGACTTTGTCATCGTCCAGAGGGCAGTCGGCATAGGGCATTATGAAACCGTCGGTTCTGGATTTTTTCTCCGGAAGAGCGATAAACTCGTCCCACTGCGGATTTTTTTCGCTGATATTCCACATCTGAAGGAACATGAGGGTAAAGCTCTGAACGGCGTCGCCTTTAAGCATAACCGCAGTATCTTTCCAGTGACCAAAGCGGACGGTTTTGTTGATATATTCATCGGCAAGATTTATTCCGCCGTTGAAGGCGACATTTCCGTCTATAACGAGGATTTTGCGGTGGTCACGGTAATTGTAGTGAGTTGAGATGAACGGCATTATAGGAGCGAAGGCTTTGCATTTTATGCCCAGCTTGGAAACTCTTGAAGCGTAATCAAAGCTGAGTGATGAAATTTCGCACATTCCGTCGTACATTACACGAACATCTACTCCCTGTTTTACCTTCTCAATAAGTATTTCAAGAACTTTCCCCCACATATAGCCCTCGCTGAGGATAAAATACTCCATGAAGATGAATTTTTCGGCTTTTTTCAGCTCTTCCAGCATGGCTTCAAATTTATTTTCGCCAAGAGGGAAAAATGTTGTTTCAGTATGTTCGTAAATAGGGAAGCATCCGGTTCTGTTAATATATCGGCATAAATCGTCCGTACCTGAACTTGCCAGAGACGGATTTTCAAATGTTTCTCTGCTCTGCACAAGCTTATTTTTGGTTTCATTTATGAGGTATTCGATCCTGTTTTTGTTAGCCTTGTGACCGATGCTGTTTCGTGTATACCATAGAAAAATGCTTCCCGGAAGCGGAAACAGAACTATAATAGCAAGCCATGTCAGCTTAGCGGTTGAGTCCATATCGCATAGGAAAAGATAGAATATCATAACAAGGAAGAAAATGGTTTGCAGTATCGGAAAAAACGGAATATTTTCCCTTATTATGTCGTAAATTGAGACAAATAGCAGAAGCTGAAAGGCTATCAGTATTATCATAAAGAATAATCGGCTGAAAATCAGGTGAAAAATACCTTTCTTTTTATTTTTTATCATTCTTATGATTTTGTCATTTTGTTCCATAATAAGCCTCCATCGGGAAATGTGCAATTTTGCTTAGTTAAATGTCATATTTATTATTTATTATATCACAAAAAAAGCGTACTTACAATGCTTTTTCGCTAATTTATGAGTATAAATTTTATGATAC